>JAYUBX010000359.1:0-5017 GCA_043740665.1 Candidatus Neomicrothrix sp. | reverse complement strand
CCGACCCTCGCCCGGCAGCGCGGTCTACGGCGCGGCCAAGGCCGGGCTCATCGGGCTCACCCAATCGCTGGCCGTCGAATGGGCGCCCAGGGTGCGCCTCAACGCCATCAGCGCCGGGCTGATCCGCACCGAGCAGGCCCACCTGTTCTACGGCGACGAGGACGGCATCGCTCGGGTCGCGGCCACCGTTCCCCTCGGTCGGTTGGCCGTTCCCGCCGACATCGCCCACGCCTGCCTCTTTCTGGCCTCGCCGATGGCCAGCTACGTGAGCGGCGCCAACTTGGTCATCCACGGCGGCGGCGAGCGCCCCGCCTTCCTCGACGCCGCCGACCTGGGCTGACGGGGGCTGACCGGCACGACCGGGGTAGACAGGTGAGGTGCTGATCCCCGCACCCGCCTACCGAGCGTTCCGCGAGGCGTACCGTCGCGGCGATCGCGACACGGTCCTGGGCACGGCGCAACGGCTGCTCGATCAGCTGAACACGAGCGACCAGCAGCGGGGTCTCGCTCCGGCCGTGCTGCTGATGGCCGGGGCCAGCCTGGCGGCGGCCGAGCGCAACGCCGATGGCGCCGCCTATCTCGAACAAGGCCTGCGCGACCTGCCCGGGTCGGCGGCAACCCGCGAGGTCGGTGAGGGCGATTGGTACGCCCTCACCCTGCTCGACTTGCGGCTGCGGCTGGGCCGGTACCGAGCGGCCTGGTCGCTCGTCGAGATCCTGATCGAGCCCTCGCGCCGGCCAGAAACGCGGCTCGCGGCCACCCGCGCCCAGGTCGCCATCAACGCGACCTACGGCAGCTTCGACACGGCCCAGCATCTGCTCAACACCGCGGCCGGCCTGGCTGACCGGCTACGCAACCGTCAGCTCTCGGCCATGGTCGACGGCGACCGCGCCATCGTGCTGGCCCAGCAAGGCCGCACGGTCGAGGCCACCACGTTCGCCGATCAAGTGCTGCCGTCGCTGGTGCGGCCCGGCCGCGGCGCCGAGCTGGCCTGGTCGGCCGCTCAGGCCGTAACCATCACCACCACCGTGGCCCGTCACGCCGCGGCGGCGGGCGACGCGATGACGGCCGAGCGCATGCTGTTCCTCGCGACCGACCCCACCGAGCGCACCGGCCGACGGTTCGACCGGGCCCAGCTCGATCTGGCTCGGGGCGTGGTCTGGCGCCACGGTGGGCGACTGGCTGACGCCGAACTGGCCCTGCTCGATGCCCGCCGAGACTTCCTCGCCCTCGACTGTGCCCCCGCCGCGGCCATGGCCCAGCGAGAGGAAGCGCGCCTCGCCGCAGCCCGAGGGCTCACCGCGTCGGCCCGGCCCCTGTTCGCCCGAGCCCGCGACGAGTTCGCCGGGTTGGGCCTGGTCCGCGAAGCGGGCGAGCTCGACGCTGCGCTGCGGCGCTGACGACCCGTCAGAAACGGTTGGTCGCTGCGCTACCGTGGACCGGTCCGACACTCACACCCGACCCTGCCCCAGGAGGCCCCGTGCCCGGCAAGACCAAGGTCCCCGCGATCGAGGGTTGGTTCACCACCGACCCCGACCATCCGGCGCTCATCGGCACGCGGTGCACGTCGTGCGAGGCCATCTTCTTTCCGCGGGAGTCGTCGTTCTGCCGCAATCCTGACTGCCTCGGTCGTGACTTCGCCGACATCGAGCTCAGTCGCACCGGCACGATCTGGTCGTTCACCGACAACCGCTACAAGCCCCCGCCGCCCTACATGTCGCCCGACCCGTTCGAGCCGTACCTGATCGCGGCGGTCGAACTCGACGCCGAGAAGATGGTCGTACTCGGCCAGATGGCACCGGGAGTCGAGCTGGCCGACCTGCGAGCCGGGCTGCCGGTCGAGCTGGTGCTGGGCACCTTGTACGAGGACGACGACCACGAATATCTGGTGTGGCACTGGCAATTGAGTGCCGCCACCAACAACGAGGAGCAGGGCTGATGGCCGCTGATCACGAGGTCGCCATCCTGGGTGTCGGCATGCACCCTTGGGGCAAGTGGGGCCGCAACTTCGTCGAGTACGGCATCGTGGCGGCCCAGGCCGCACTGGCCGATGCCGGGCTCGAATGGGCCGACATCCAGTTCGTGGCCGGGGCCGACACCATCCGCAACGGCTACCCCGGCTTCATCGCCGGAGCCACCTTCAGTCAGGCGCTCGGCTGGAAGGGCAACCGGGTCGCCAGTTGCTACGCCGCCTGCGCGTCGGGGGCCCAGGCCCTCAACATCGCCCGGGCTCAGATCCTGGCCGGATTGTGCGATGTCGCCCTGGTCATCGGCGCCGACACGACACCAAAGGGCTTCTTCGCCCCGGTCGGCGGCGACCGGCCCGACGATCCCGACTGGCTGCGCTTCCGCCTGCTCGGCGCCACCAACCCGACGTTCTTCGCGTTGTACGCCCGTCGCCGCATGGAACAGTACGGCGCCACGGTCAACGACTTCGCCCGCGTGCGGGCCAAGAACAGCCGCCACGGCGCGGCCAACCCGAACGCCAGATACGCCAAGGAGTTCTCCGAGGCCGAAGTGCTGGCGTCGCCGGTCGTTGCCGATCCGCTCACCCTGCTCGAGATCTGTGCCACGTCCGACGGCGCCGCCGCCATCGTGCTCACCAGCAAGGAATTCGCCCGCACCCGCACGACCAACGTGGTGAAGGTCGCGGCCATCTCGACGGTCACGCCGACGTATCCGCAGACCGTGCTCGAGCTGCCGGCCTTCGCCACCGATGCCGCGGCGGGACTCACTCCGCCCATCCGGCCCTTCCGTGACGCCATCGCCCACGCCGCCTACGAGGAAGCCGGCATCGGCCCCAGCGACCTGCACCTGGCCGAGGTCTACGACCTGTCGTCGGCCCTCGAGCTCGACTGGTACGAGAACATCGGTCTGTGCGCCGAAGGCGAGGCCGAGGGCCTGTTGCGCGACGGCGAGACCGAGCTGGGCGGCCGCATCCCGGTCAACCCGAGCGGCGGGCTGGCCTGCTTCGGCGAAGCGATCCCGGCCCAGGCCATCGCCCAGGTCTGCGAGCTCACCTGGCAGTTGCGCGGCCAGGCCACCGGCCGCCAGGTCGAAGGCGCCCAAGCCGGCCTCACGGTGAACCAGGGCCTGTTCGGCCACGGTTCGTCGGTCATCGTCACGCGTTAGCTCCGAAGCCGAGCGGACGTGGGAGGCTTTATATCCGGCTGTCCAGTACGACCACAGGAGCGGGAATGGCAGACCAGCAGGTCGTGGGGAAGATGGGCCGGGTCACCGGTCGCATCGGCCCCGACCGACTCGGCGAAGTGATGATTCCGATTCGCGGCGGCACCGAGGCCTTTCACGCCTACGCCGTTGATCGAACCGATGAGATCGTCGTCGGACACGAAGTCGTCGTGGTCGAGTACCACCCACCGCGCACGGTCGTGGTGACCTCGATCTAACCCTGAACGGAGCAGCGCATGACCTTTACCTATGTCGTCATCGGTCTGGTGGTCGCCGGCCTCGTTCTGGCTGTCGTCATCTTCAAGTCGATGTGGCGCGTGGCCGAGCCCAACGAGGCCCTGATCATCTCGGGGCTCCGCCATCAGAACGCCGGCGATGACGTGCTCGAGAGCCTCGGGTTAAAGATCGTCACCGGCAAGGGTGTGCTCGTCGCCCCCGGCATCCAGGTGGTCCGGCGGCTGTCGCTCGACCTGCGCGAAGCCGACCTGGCCATCGAGTGCGTCACCCATCAGGGCATCCCTCTGGGCATCCGAGGCGTCGTCATCTACAAGGTGGGCGACGACTTCGCCTCGATCGCCAATGCCGCCCGTCGCTTCCTCGACCAGCAGCCCCAGATGGATCAGCGGGTGCACAACGTCTTCACCGGCCACCTTCGCGCCATCGTCGGCAACATGACCGTCGAGGAGATGATCCGCGACCGCGAGAAGCTCACCCAGCTCACCCGCGAATCGTCGGGCACCGAGATGGAGAAGCTGGGCCTGATCGTCGACTCGCTGCAGATCCAGGAGATCGAGGATCCGACCGGCTACATCGCCAACCTGGGTCGGCCGCACGCGGCGGCGGTCGAGAGCCAGGCCCGCATCGCCCAAGCCGAGGCCGATCGACTGGCCACCGAGAAGGAGCAAGAGGCCGAGGCCCTCAAGGCCGAGGCTCGCCGCACCAGCCAGGTGAAGCAGGCCGGCTACTCGGCCGAGGTCGACACCGCCGCCGCCCTGGCCCGCCAGGCCGGCCCGAAGTCCGAGGCCCAGGCCACCCAAGAGGTCGTCGTCGAGCAGACCAAGGTGGCCGAGCTCGAGGCCCAGCGCGAAGAACAGCGCCTGCAGGCCACCGTGCGCAAGCCGGCCGACGCCAAGGCCTACGAACAGGTCACTCTGTCGCGAGCCGAACGCGACGCCCGCATCGCCCAGGCCGAGGCCATGGCCCAGGAGGTCGAGCTGCAGGCCAACGCCAACGCCACCCGCGTCAAGGTCGAGGCCCAGGCCGAGGCCGAGCGCGTGCGCCTCTCGGCCACCGCCGAAGCCGAGCACGTGAAGCTCGACGCCGGGGCCCGAGCCGAAGCCACCCGCAGTGTGGGCCAGGCCGAGGCCGACGCGACCCAGGCCAAGGGCATGGCCGAAGGCGAGGCGGTGCGAGCCAAGGGCATGGCCGAAGCCGAAGCCATCAAGGCCCGGGCCGACGCGCTGTCGGAGAACCAGGACGCGGTCATCGGCCAGCAGTTGGCCGAGAACTGGCCGGCCATCGTCGAAGCGGCGGCCAAGCCGTTCGGCGACATCGACCAGATGATCGTGCTGAAACGGCGCCCAGGGGCTGAGCGACACGCTGGCCCAGGCGTTGAGCCAGGGCGTCGCCGGTCTGCAGATGGCCCGCACCATCCTGAGTGGTTCGGGTACGTCCAACACCAACGGCAACGGATCGGCCAAGGATTCCGACCATGCCGCCCCGGTGGCGGCGGCCGAGCCGGCACCGGCCATCGAGTCCAGCCCCTGAGCGGAGCCGGCCACGTCTGAGCACCACCCCCTCGCCGCCTCGACATCCCTGCCTGAGCTGC
>JAYUBX010000358.1:0-14029 GCA_043740665.1 Candidatus Neomicrothrix sp. | reverse complement strand
TCCGGGTCGGTGACCGACTTCAGGAGACGACGATGGTGAAGCGAACGACTCGACGTGGCGTGGTTCTCGGGGGCGCGGTGCTGGCCCTGGCGGTGATGGCCGCGGCCTGCGGGTCATCCACCTCGACCAGCTCGTCGGGGGCCACGACCGGCGGCACGACGGGTGCGGGCGGCGCCATCAACCTGGTCGCCTACTCGGCCCCCCAAGCGGCCTACAGCTCGATCGAGGGGGCCTTCACCAAGACGCCCGCCGGCAAGGGCGTCAGCTTCCAGGAGTCCTACGGCGCGTCGGGCGACCAGAGCCGGGCGGTCGACGGGGGCCAGCCGGCCGACTACGTCTCCTTCTCGCTCGAGACCGACATGACCCGCCTGGTGAAGAGCGCCAAGGTGGCCGCCAACTGGAACGCGAATCAGTACCACGGCTTCGCTACCGACTCGGTCGTCGTGCTGGTCGTGCGCAAGGGCAACCCCAAGAACATCCAGACCTGGGACGACCTGACCAAGCCCGGTGTCGACGTCATCACCCCGAACCCGTTTTCGTCGGGCTCGGCCCGCTGGAACATCATGGCGGCCTACGGCGCGCAGATACAGCAGGGCAAGACGCCGGCCGACGCCGAGCAGTACCTGGGCGACCTGTTCAAGAACGTCTCGGTGCAGGACAGCTCGGGGCGCGCCGCGCTGGGCACGTTCACCGGGGGCAAGGGCGACGTGCTGCTCTCGTACGAGAACGAGGCGATCTTCGCCCGGCAGAACGGCGAGGACATCGACTACGTCGTGCCCGACCAGACGATCCTGATCCAGAACCCGGTGGCCATCACGACCGACAGCGCCAACCCGCAATCGGCGCAGGCCTTTCTCGACTACGAGTACACGCCCGAGGCGCAGAAGCTCTTCGCCGACAACGGCTACCGACCGGTGGTGGCCGGGGTCGTCCCCGCTGATCAGTTCCCCACCCCGTCGAGCCTGTTCACCATCGCCGATCTGGGTGGGTGGCCCGACGTGGCGACCAAGTTCTTCGACACCAAGACCGGCATCGTCGCCGCCATCGAACAAGCCAATGGGGTAGCGGTTGCCAGCAAGTAGCGCAGTCCTGTCCAAGCCGCCGGAGGACACCCCCACTCCGCTGGCTTCGACGCGCCCACCGCGCCGCCGTTGGCGTCCGAGCACCGGCATCGAGTTGGGCATCGCCACGCTCTACCTGAGCTTCTTGGTGGTCATCCCGCTCGCCGCGCTGGTGTGGCGGGGAACCTCGGGCGGTTGGGGCAGCTTCTGGGATGCCGTCACTTCACCCGATGCGCTGGCCGCGCTGAAGCTCACCGTGGTGACGTCACTGATCGTCGCTCTGATCAATGCGGCGATGGGCACGCTCATCGCCTGGGTCATGGTGCGTGATTCGTTCCGCGGCCAGCGGGTCGTCGATGCGCTGATCGACCTGCCCTTCGCCCTGCCCACCATCGTCGCCGGGCTCGTGCTGCTCACCCTCTACGGCCCGAAGAGCCCGATCCACGTGAGCCTGGCCTACACCCGGCTCGGCGTGGCGGTCGCGCTGGCCTTCGTCACCCTGCCCTTCGTGGTGCGCACGGTGCAGCCCGTGCTGATCGAGCTCGACCAGGACATGGAGCAGGCCGCGGCGTCGTTGGGTGCCGGTCGCGTCACCATCTTTCGGCGGATCGTGCTGCCCAACCTGGTACCGGCCATCTTCGCCGGCACCGCGCTGTCGTTCGCCCGAGCGATCAGCGAGTACGGCTCGACGGTGCTGATCTCGGGCAACCTGCCGTTCAAGACGCAGGTGGCACCGGTGCAGATCTTCAACTCGATCCAGAGCGACAACGAGGCCGGCGCGGCGGCGGTGTCGACGGTCCTGCTGGTCATCTCGCTGGCCGTCCTGATTGCGCTGGGGCTGATCCAGCGGTGGACGGTGCGTCGTGCCTGAGCTGACGAGCACGGTCCCCGAGATTCGATTCGACGCGGTGGCCAACCAGCGCGCCCTCGATGGCAAGGCACCGCCGCCGGTGCGCCCGCCCGCGGGTCCGGGGCGCTGGATCCTGCGCCTCATCGCCCTCGTCTACCTGGTGTTCCTGCTGGTGATCCCCGTTGGCCTGATCTTCTGGCGCACGTTACAGAACGGGGTGGCGCCGGTCTGGAAGGCCCTGACCAGCCCGGCCGCGATCCACGCCTTTGAGATCACCCTGATCGTCGCTGGCTGCGCCGTGGTGCTCAACACCATCTTCGGCATGATCGTGTCGTTCCTGCTGGTGCGCCACGAGTTTCGCGGCAAGGCCGTGCTGGACAAGCTGGTCGACCTGCCGCTGGCGGTGTCGCCAGTGGTGGTGGGGTTGGCCCTGATCCTGGTGTACGGCCGCCAAACCACCCTCGGCAGCTGGTTCGGTGGACACGGCATCGACATCATCTACGCCCTGCCCGGCATGGTGATGGCGACGGCCTTCGTGTCGCTTCCGCTGATGGTTCGCGAGGTGGCTCCCATCCTCGAGGAGATCGGCACCGAACAAGAGCAGGCGGCGGCGACGTTGGGGGCCACCAGCTTCCAGACCTTCCGCCGCATCACCCTGCCGGCGATCCGTTGGGGCGTGGCCTACGGGATCATCCTCACCCTGGCTCGCAGCCTGGGCGAGTTCGGCGCGGTGGCGGTGGTGTCGGGCCGGATCGTCGGCAAGACCCAGACGGCCACGCTGTACGTCGAGCAGAGCTACGAGAACTTCCACAAGGCCGATGCCTACGCGGTGGCGTTCGCCTTGGCCGCGCTGGCGATCCTCGCGTTGTTGGTCATGAACCTCTTCCGTCCCAAGGAGCACTGACGTGGGTATCGAAGCCCGTCACATCACCAAGCGGTTCGGCGACTTCGTCGCTCTCGACGACGTCTCGGTCGACATCCCGTCGGGGTCACTCACCGCGTTGCTGGGACCGAGTGGGGGCGGCAAGTCGACGTTGCTGCGCGTCATGGCCGGGCTCGAAACCCCTGACTCGGGCGTGATCGAGATCAACGGCGAGGACGCCACCACCGTGGCGCCCCAGCGTCGCGACGTCGGGTTCGTGTTTCAGCACTACGCCGCGTTCAAGCACCTCAGCGTCTTTCGCAACGTCGCCTTCGGTTTGGAGATCCGCAAGCGGCCCAAGGCCGAGATCCAGGCCCGCGTGACCGAGCTGCTCGAACTGGTGCACCTCGAGAACTTCGCCGACCGGTTGCCGTCACAGCTCAGTGGTGGTCAGCGTCAGCGCATGGCGCTGGCCCGGGCCTTGGCGGTCGAGCCCAAGCTGCTGTTGCTGGACGAGCCGTTCGGTGCGCTCGACGCGCAAGTCCGCAAGGAGCTGCGCACCTGGCTGCGTCGGCTGCACGATGAGATCCATGTGACCACGGTGTTCGTCACCCACGACCAGGAAGAAGCGATGGACGTGGCCGACCGCATCGTCGTGATGGCCAACGCCCGCGTCGAGCAGGTCGGTACCCCTGACGAGTTGTACGACCGGCCGGCCAACCCGTTCGTCATGAGCTTTCTCGGCCCGACGACCCGGCTCGACGGCACTCTCGTGCGGCCGCATGATCTCGAACTGCTGCACGATCCGGTCCCCGGGTCGACCCCGGCCACGGTGGTGCGCCTGGCGCGACTCGGGTTCGAGGTGCGGATCGAGATCGCCGTCGGCGATGACGAGGCGTTCGTGCAGGTCACCCGGGCCACCGCCGACGAGCTCGGCGTCGAGCCTGGATCGACCGTGCATGTGCGGCCGATCGGCGAGGCCCTGACCATGCCCGCGGCCTGACGTCGGGGCCGAGTGTGGTCGGACCCCGCCGCGCCTCTAAGCTCAACCCATGGTCGTTTTTGCAGGCAAGGTCTGGACGTTCTGGATCGCCGTCGCGCTGCTGCTTCCCGCCATCCTCCTGGCGATCGGCGCCGCGGTCTTCTACGTGAAGAAGGTCGTCGCCCCCCGGTACCCGAGGGACTGACCGCCGTGCCGGCCGCCGTCGACTGGGAGCTCGCGCAGCGCGTTGCCGTCCGGGTCGCCGGCCGCGAACCCTTCAGTCAGTCGTACCACTACGAGTCGCTGGGTCCCGACTTCGCCGAGCTCACCGAGCAAGCCGAAGCGTTGGTCACCGCCGAGACCGGCTTGGTCTCGCTGGCCGGCCCGGCTCGGGCGCGGGTCACCGATCGCGCCGGGTGGATCGACGCCAACGTGGCATCGTTCCAGCGGCTGCTGCGACCGATCCTCGACAAGTTCGGCAGCCGCCTCGAATCGAACCCACTCTCGCCGCTGGCCAAGAAGTTCGCCGGGGCCGAGGTCGGGATGATGTTGGGTTGGATGTCGACCCGGGTGCTCGGTCAGTACGACCTGCTCATCATCGAGGAAGAGAACCCGGCCGACCAGGACATCGTCTACTACGTCGGCCCCAACGTGCTGGCCCTCGAGCGGCAGTTCGCCTTTCCGCCCCGCGAGTTCCGGCTGTGGCTGGCGTTGCACGAGGTCACCCACCGGGCCCAGTTCACCGGGGTGCCGTGGATGCGACCCCATTTCCTCGGGCTGGTCTCCCAAACGCTCGATTCGGTCGATCCTGACCCCAAGCGGTTCGCTGAGGCGCTCGGCCGAGTGGCCAGCGCGTTCCGCAGTGGCGAGAACCCGCTGGCCGACGGTGGGCTGATGGCCCTGGTGGCATCGAGCGAGCAGCGTGAGGTACTCGACCGGGTCAGCGGGCTGATGAGCCTGCTCGAGGGCCACGGTGACGTGACCATGGATCGAGCCGGCGAGGGGTTGTTGCCCAGCGCCGACCGCTTCGCACGGGTGCTGCGCCAGCGCCGGCAGAACGCCAGCGGACCGGCCCGGCTGCTGCAACAACTCATCGGGCTCGAGGCCAAGCTGAACCAATACGCCCAGGGCGAGCGGTTCATCGAGCTGGTCGAAGCCAACGGTGGCCCAGAGCTGCTGGCGCGGGCTTGGGAGCAGCCCGAGAATCTGCCGACGCTGGCCGAGATCCGGGAGCCGTCCGCATGGATCGAACGTCTCACCCCTGCCCTCGCCCCCTGATCGATCCAGCCGACCTGGCGGCGATCGTCGCCCCGCTGCTGTCGCGCTGTCGGTTCCCTCCTGCCGGTTCGGCCGTCACCTGCGCGGTGTCGGGCGGAGCCGACTCGTCGGCCCTGCTGGCCCTGGCCGTCGCCGTCGGATGCCGGGCAACAGCCGTGCACGTCGACCATGGGCTGCGCACCGGGAGCCACGCCGAGGCCGTCACTGTCGAGGCCACTGCCCGCGCCCTGGGTGCCGACTTTCGAGCCGAACGGGTGACGGTCGAGCCGGGATCGAATCTTGAGGCCCGCGCCCGCCAGGCGCGCCGGGCGGTGTTGCCGGCCGACGCTCTGCTGGGCCACACCGCCGATGACCAGGCCGAGACCATGCTGTTGAACCTGATGCGCGGCGCCGGGCTCGACGGGCTGGCCGGGATGCGGGCCGACGGTCGCCGCCCGATCCTGGGGCTTCGTCGGGCCGAGACCGAGTCCCTGTGCATCCGACTCGGGCTCGACGTCGTCGACGATCCGTCGAACCGCGATCCCGCCTTCGGTCGCAACCGCGTGCGGCACGAGGTGCTGCCCCTGCTGGCCCAGGTGGCGGGCCGCGACGTGGTGCCGGTGCTCGTCCGCCAGGCCGGACTGGCACGCGAGGCAATCGACCAGTTGGCGGCCGAGTCCAGCGCGATCGACCCCACCGATGCGGCGGCCCTGGCTGACGCGCCGGTGGCGATCGCCCGGCTGGTGGTGCGGGACTGGTTACGAGGCTGCTCGGCCGAACGCCACCCACCCGACGCCGCCACCGTCGAACGGGTGCTGGGGGTGGCTCGGCTCGACCACCGCGCCACCGAGGTCGGTGATGGTTGGCGCGTCGCCCGCACCGCCGGCCGGCTGCGCCTCGAGCGGGGCGATGGGCACGACTCGGCCCCGGTTGGTTAGGGTCTGATCTGCATGGCCGATCCCCCGTCGAGCTTCGTCGCTGACGATCCCCAGGTGGGGCCCCCGATCGTCGCCCAGGACGATCTGCAGGCTCGCATCGCCGAGCTCGGCCGTGAGATCACCGCCGACTACGCGGGCACCCGTCCGCTGCTCGTGGGGGTGCTCAAGGGTGCCTTCATGTTCATGAGCGATCTGGCCCGGGCCATCGACCTGCCCGTCGAGTTCGACTTCATGGCGGTCTCGTCCTATGGCAGTGCCACCAAGACCAGCGGCGTCGTGCGCATCGTCAAGGATCTCGACCTGGACATCACCGGTCGCGAGGTGATCCTGGTCGAGGACATCGTCGATAGCGGGCTCACCCTGCACTACCTGCTGAGGAACCTGCGCAGTCGGGGGCCGGCCAGCCTCGAGGTCTGCGCCCTCGTGCTCAAGGACGGCGCCCAGAAGGCCGAGCCGGCGCTGCGCTACGTCGGATTCCGCATCCCCGACGAGTTCGTCGTGGGCTACGGACTCGACGTGGGTGAGCGCTACCGCAACCTGCCGGCGATCCACACCTTCCATGAAGGCGCGGAGGCGTCTGAACGCTGATCCCAGCGGTAGCCTCATCGCCACGCCTCAGGGGGCCGCTCGGCTCGCTCCATCCAGCCAAGGGCAAGGGACCGACATGACCGACATCGACCTGCCCCCGTTCGACGAGCCGGTCGTTCTGCCTCGCAAGCGGCCCCTGCCGGATCGGCCGGTGTTACCCGAGCTCGAGCCGGTCGACCTGCCCCGCATCGAGGCGGCGGTCCGCGAGATCCTGCGGGCCATCGGCGAGAATCCCGAACGTGACGGGCTGCTCGACACCCCGAAGCGCGTGGCGCGGATGTACGCCGAGGTCTTCTCCGGGCTTCGCGAGCATCCCCATCAGCATCTCGAAGTGCAGTTCGATGCCGGCCACGACGAGATGGTGATGGTGCGCGACATCGCCCTCACCTCGATGTGTGAGCACCATCTGGTGCCGTTCATCGGTAAGGCCCACGTCGCCTACATCCCCAACAACGACGGCCGAGTCACGGGCCTGTCGAAGCTGGCTCGGCTGGTCGACGCCTACGCCAAGCGACCCCAGGTGCAAGAACGGCTCACGACGCAGGTGGCCGACGAGATCGAACGCACCCTGCAGCCACGGGGGGTGCTGGTCGTCATCGAGGCCGAGCACCTGTGCATGTCGATGCGGGGCGTGAAGAAGCCCGGGTCGTCGACGGTCACATCGGCGGTCCGCGGGCTCTTCCGTGAGAACACCGCCACCCGGTTCGAGGCCATGCGGTTCATCAGCCGAGGCATCTGAACCCCGGCTCCGATTTGACAGGGGGCGGTACCGTCGGCGCTCGTGAGCCCCCTGTTGACCCTGCCGCCCCTCGTGATGGGTGTGCTCAACGTCACTCCCGATTCGTTCTCGGACGGCGGTCGCTATCTCGATACCGCCTCGGCCGTGGCCCATGGTCGCCGGCTCATCGCCGACGGCGCCGCGGTGGTCGATGTCGGCGGCGAATCGAGTCGACCGGGTGCCGTGGCGGTGACCGAAGCCGATGAGCTGCGGCGAGTGGTGCCGGTGATCGAAGCCTTGGCGTCCGAGGTGCGGGTCTCGATCGACACGGTGAAGCCGGGCGTCGCCCGGGCCGCCATCGCGGCTGGGGTCACGCTGATCAACGACGTGTCCGGATCGCCGGCGTTGGCCCAGGTGGCCGGTGAGCTGGGCGTCGGCTACGTCGTGATGCACCGTTCGGGTTCGCCGCAGACGATGCAGATCGATCCGCACTACGACGACGTGGTCATCGACGTGAAGACCTTCCTGGCCGAACGGGCGGCGCACGCGGCCGCGGCGGGAGTCGACGAGATCTGGGTCGACCCGGGCATCGGCTTCGGCAAGACCATGGATCACAACCTGAGCCTGCTGCGCCACCTCGACCAGGTGGTTGCGTTGGGCTACCCGGTGCTGGTCGGTACGAGTCGCAAGTCGTTTCTCGGCCGGCTCTTGGCCGAGTCCGACGGCACCGTCGAACCGGTTGCCACCGATGATCGTCTCGAGGCCTCGCTGGCGACGGCGACCTGGGCGATGGTGCACGGTGCGGCCATGATTCGGGTCCACGATGTCCGAGCATCCGTCCAGGCAGCGAAAGTCGTGGCAGCATGAGTCCCGTGGCGATCAAGGGAAAATGGGCACAGGGCATCAAGCCCCGCAACTTTCACTGGATCATCAAGGACCAGTTGGCGGTGTGCGAGCGACCGGGTGGCTACGGCGCCAACCATCGCCGGGTGCGCCGCCAGGAAGAGATCATCTGGATCCGTGAGCAGGAGTTCGGCTGCGTGATCTCGCTGATCGGGTCCCGCCACAACCTGCACAACTACGACGATCTCGGGGTCACCTGGCGCCATCGCCCGTTCGCCAATGACGACGAATCGGCGGCCTATCTGCGGGCCCTCTACCCCGAGATCAAAGCGCTCATGGCCAGCGGCACCAAGGTCTTGATGCACGGCGAGCAGCTCGGCGATCAGATCTGCGGCGCCGTCGCCGGATTCCTGCTCTGGGACGGCCTGATCGACACCGGCCCCCGGGCCATCTCGGTCGTCGAACGGATCACCCAGCGCCAGCTCGGCCCAGTGGGGCGTGAGCTCGTCGCCATTGCCGCCCGGCGCTGACGCCGTCGGCCTCGCCAACCTGGACCCCTCGGATCGCCATGAGTGACCTCTCCCCCGACCGCATCGAACTTCGTGGCCTTCGGGCCGTGGGGCTGTGCGGCGCCCTGCCCGAGGAGAAGGTGCGGGCCCAGCCGTTCGAGATCGATCTCGACGTCGAGGCCGATCTGAGCCCGGCCGGAACGTCCGATCAGCTGGCCGACACGCTCGACTACGGCGCGATTGCCGCGGCGGTCGAGCGCGTCGTCACCACCGAGCCGTTCACCCTGCTCGAACGCATGGCCACCCGCATCGCCGACGAGGTGCTGGTCGACCCTCGGGCGATCGCGGTCACGGTGACCCTGCGCAAGCTTCGTCCTCCGGTGCCGCAGCACCTGGAGACGTCAGGCGTTCGCATCCGGCGAGCGCGCTGACGGTGCGGGCGTTTCTGGGCCTCGGTTCGAACCTGGGTGATCGTGAGGCCTACCTGCGCGACGCGGTGGGCTCGCTGTCGAACGTGGTGATGGTGTCGCCCATGTACGAAACCGATCCCGTGGGCGGGCCCGGTGGCCAGGGTGCCTATCTGAACATCGTGGTCGAGATCGACACCGACCTGACGCCGCGGGCGCTGCTCGGTGTGTGCCATCGACTCGAATCGGGCGCTGGCCGAGTGCGAGAAGAACGCTGGGGCCCGCGCACGCTCGACGTCGACATCCTGTGGCACGAGAGCGGCTCGGTCGTCGAGCCCGATCTCGAGGTTCCGCACCCGCGGATGACCGAGCGCCGGTTTGTGATGGCGCCCCTCGCCGATATTGCTCCCGATCTGGTGGCATCCGACTGGAACGACCGAGCCGAAGGCCGGGTCCGTCAGGTCGGGCCCCTGCCGGGCTGACGGCGGTGGCGTCGCGGTGACCGGGTCGACCGGCCGGTCCGGGTCTCGACTGCGGATCATCGGCGGCGGTCGGGCCGGCCGGGCCCTGGCGTTGGCGTTGGCTCAGGCCGGCTGGCGCGTCGACCGGCTCTTGGGGCGGGGCGACGATCTGTCGGCCGCCGCGGACGGCATCGACCTGCTGGTGATCGCCACCCCGGATGCCGTCGTCGCCGAGGTGGCCGCCGCCGTGCGTCCCGCGTCGGGTGGTGCGGTGGTAGCCCATCTGGCCGGGTCGCTGGGACTCGACGTGCTGGCACCCCACTCCCGCCCGGCCGCGATCCATCCGCTGGTGGCCTTGCCGAACCCCGAGCTGGGGGCCGAGCGGCTGGTCAGTGGCGCCTGGTTCGCGGTGGCCGGCGACCCTTTGGTGCACCACGTGGTCGGCGACCTGGGCGGGCGCTGGTTCGAGATCGCCGATGTCGATCGGGCGGCCTACCACGCCGCCGCGGTGATCGCCTCGAACCATGTCGTCGCCCTGCTGGGCCAGGCCGAGCGGGTGGCCCCCACGGGTGTGCCCTTCGAGGCCTACCTGGACCTGGTGCGGGCCACCATCGACAACGTGGCCGAGCTCGGTGCCGCCGACGCGCTGACCGGCCCCGCCGCTCGAGGTGACTGGGCCACGATCGATCGTCATCTCGCCGCCCTCGACCCTTCGGAACATGAGGCCTACCGCGTGATGGTGGCCCTCGCCCGGCGACTGGTTGCCGACTCCCCGCATCCGTTGGACTGATCCGCGCCAGGCCGGCCACGCCGATCGAGTTTCCCGTTGGCGGCGGGATTGGGGCAGGATGCGCGGGTGCAGGTGACGACCTCGATCGCCGAGACCCGGTCGATGCTGGCGACGGCGCGGGCTGCGGGCCGCACGGTCGGCCTGGTGCCGACGATGGGCTACCTGCACGACGGGCACGTCTCGCTGATGTCCCGGGCTCGGGCCGACTGCGGTCTGGTCATGGTCTCGATCTTCGTGAACCCGCTGCAGTTCGGCACCGGCGAGGACCTGAGCTCGTATCCCCGTGACCTGCCGAGTGATACGGCGGCAGCCGCAGCGGCTGGCGTCGATGTGCTGTTCGTCCCTGACGTGACCGAGATGTACCCCCGACCAACGGCGACTTCGGTGGTGGTGCCCGAGCTGGCCGCCACGATGGAAGGTGCGGCGCGACCGACCCATTTCGCCGGCGTGGCCACCGTCGTGGCCAAGCTGTTCAACATCGCCGGGCCCTGCCGGGCCTATTTCGGCCAGAAGGATTTCCAGCAACTGACCATCGTCGAGCGGCTGGCCGCCGACCTCTCGTTTCCGGTTGAGGTCGTGGGTTGTCCGATCGTCCGCGAGCCTGACGGGCTGGCCCTGTCGAGCCGCAACGTCTACCTGGGGGACGACGAACGCCGAGCGGCACCGGTGCTGCACCGGGCCCTGCAGGCCGGTGCAGCGGCGATCCTGGCGGGTCAGCGCAACGGCGACACGGTCCAGCGCCTGATGGCGGCCATCGTCGCCGCCGAGCCTCTGGCCGACCTCGACTACGTCGCGGTCGTCGACACGGTCGACCTGGCGCCGCTGGCGGTGCTGTCGGGCGAGGTGAGGCTTCTCGTGGCGGCCAAGCTGGGTCGACCCCGTCTGTTGGATAACCTCGGCGTGCTCGTCCCCGAGCAGGCTTGATCCGCCGGTCGGTGGCAGCCTCGGCACGGCGACCCACCCGGGCGCCAAGCACCCCAGGAGCGACCCCATGCGTCGACGCATGATGAAGTCCAAGATCCACCGGGCGACGGTCACCGACGCCAACCTGCACTACATCGGCTCGATCACGCTGGACACCGACCTGATGGCCCGGGCCGACATCCGTGAACACGAGCAGGTGCACGTGCTCGACATCGACAACGGGGCCCGCTTCGAGACCTATGCCATCCCCGGCGGCCCCGGCGAGGTCTGCCTCAACGGCGCGGCAGCCCGACTGGTGCAGCCGGGCGACCGGATCATCGTCATCACCTATGCCGACTACTCCGACGCCGAGCTCGAGGACTACGAGCCGGCGGTCGTGCACGTCGACGCCGCCAACCGACCGGTGGTCGTCGATGGCGCCGTACCGCAGCCGGCCTGAGCCCATGGGGATGAACGGATGACGACCCCGGTCGAGTCTCTCGACCTGTTGGTGCTGGGCAGCGGCGTGGCCGGCCTGTCGGCCGCCGTGCGCGCCGCCGACATGCACGGGCTTCGGGTCGGCGTGTTGACCAAGGGCGAGCTGCACCAGACGACCACTCGCTGGGCTCAGGGCGGTGTCGCCGCGGTGTTGGCGGCCGATCCGGACTCGACCGATCTGCACCTGGCCGACACGCTGGCCGCCGGCGCCGGTTTGTGCGACACCGACGCGGTGCGGGTGCTGGTCGACGAGGGGCCAGGTCGAGTCAACGAGCTGATCGCGCTGGGGGCCATCTTCGACCGGGACGAGCAGGGTCGGCTCGAATTGGCGCGTGAGGGTGGACACAGCCTGGCGAGGGTCGTGCACGCAGGTGGGGCAGCAACGGGCGTCGAGATCGAACGGGCACTGGTCGACGCGGTGCGGCGCATGGCGGTTGCGCTCTACGAGAACGCCTTCGCCCTCGACCTGCTGGTCGACCGCGGGCGTTGTGTCGGGGTGGTGGCCCGCGACGCCGACGGACGCGCCCGGGTGATCCGAGCCGCGAACGTGCTGCTGGCAACGGGTGGCGCCGGTCAGCTCTTCGCCGTCACCACCAACCCGGCCGAGGCCACGGGTGACGGCATCGCCATGGCCCTGCGATCGGGCGCCGCGGTCGCCGACGTCGAGTTCGTGCAGTTCCATCCCACGGCCCTGCATCATCCCCAGATGCCCCGGCCGCTGCTCTCCGAGGCGCTTCGGGGCCATGGGGCCCTGCTGCGCGACGCCCGGGGCGATCGTTTCGTCGACGAGTTGTTGCCCCGAGACGAGGTCTCTCGGGCGATGACCCGGCGGATGATCGATCAGGGGGTCGACCACCTGTGGCTCGATGCCACCGGTCTCGATGCGTTCGACGACCGTTTTCCGACTATCAGCGCCGCGCTCCGGCCCATCGGTCTCGATCCGACCACCGACTGGCTGCCCATCGCCCCCGCGGCGCACTACTTCGGGGGAGGCGTCGTCACCGATCTCGACGGCGCCACGTCCTTGCCCGGTCTCTGGGCGGCCGGCGAGGTCGCCTGCTCGGGGGTGCACGGGGCCAACCGGCTGGCTTCGAACTCGCTGCTCGAAGGCATGGTGTTCGGCACTCGGGTGGTCGAAGCCATCGAGGCTGGTCGATCCGGGCCCCAGTCCACCGGAGCCATGCGAGCAGTGCCGGCGGCCGCCCTGGCGGCAGGTGGCACCCGCGAATCGAGCGACTTGGTGGACGGGTCCATCGGCGGCATGGCGGTGAGGGATTGGCGACCGGGCCGCGGACCGGTGGGCTCCGATATCGCCCCCGGTGAGGTCATCGGCGCGAACCACGACCCGTCGACCACGACTGTGGCGACCTGGCGCGACCGGCTGCAGCGGGCCATGACGACGGGCGCGGGGGTGCTCCGCAACGCCGAATCGCTGACGGCCACGGCGGCCATCGTCGCGGCGGTCGCCGACGATCTGCCGCCGATCACCGCCCGGCCCGACCTGGCCGAGGTGGCCAACCTGGTCGAGGTGGCGCGGGCGCTGCTGACGTCGGCCACTCGCCGCGAGGAGAGTCGCGGCGCGCACACCCGAACCGATCATCCTGATACCGAACCGGCGTACCTGGTGCGCATCGTGCTCGGTCCAACCAACGAGGGAGCATCCTGATGACCGACGGATCACCGAGCCCGGTCGAGCCGCCGCGGGTCGCCGTGGTCGAGGCCGTCACCCGTGCGTTGGCCGAGGATCTGACGCCGCTGGGCGATCTGACGTCGGCGCTGTTGCCGGCCGGCCTCCGCGCCCGCGCCTCGTTCGTCGTGCGCGCCAGTGGCGTGCTGGCCGGTACGGCGTGTGCCACCGAGACCTTCGCCCAACTCGATTCGACCGTTCACCTCGATTGGCGTTCGGCCGACGGTGACCGGGTCGAGGCGGGTACGACCGTCGCGGTCGTCGAGGGACCACTGGCTTCGATCCTCACCGGCGAGCGCACCGCGTTGAACTTTCTCGGGCACCTCTCCGGCATCGCGACCCTCACCCGCCGGTTCGTCGACGCCGCGGCCACCACCGGGTCGGCCCGGATCTGGGATACCCGCAAGACGACTCCGGGCCTGCGCAGCCTCGAGAAGGCGGCGGTGCGGGCCGGCGGCGGCGCCAACCATCGCGGCAACCTGTCGGACTGGATCCTGCTCAAGGACAACCATCTGGCCCTCATGGGCATCGCCGGCGCGGTGGCCGCCGCCCGTGAGCGGTGGCCGGCCCGCACCGTGCACGTCGAGTGCGATCGCCTTGACCAACTGATCGAGGCGATCGAAGCCGGCGCCGACGCGGTGCTGCTCGACAACATGAGCCCCGACGACGTCGTGG
>JAYUBX010000357.1:0-1962 GCA_043740665.1 Candidatus Neomicrothrix sp. | reverse complement strand
CTGATCGCTTCGATGAAGGCGATGAGCTTGAACGTCTTGGCCTGCATCGGGTCCTCTCGGGTGGCTGGATCAGAAGTGAAGCAGGTCGCGTCCACCTCGTACGCTTCGCGCTCACGCTGCGCTCGACCACGAGGACCCGATGACTGCTGACCGACCGACCCTCACGGTGTCCCTGCCGTCGTTCTCGGCTCAGCCGCCGGGTGACTGGGTTGGCTTGTTCGCGCTGGCCCGGGCGGCTGACCAGGCGGGGATCGATCGGGTCGTCGTGTCCGACCACGTCGTGTTCGGTGAGAACCTCGATGCCTACGGCAAGAGCGAGTTGGGTGGGGTCGAGGGCGGCAAGCAGCCCACTGGACCCGACGGGCTCTGGCTCGAACCGCTCACCGTGCTGGCCATGGTGGGCGCCCAGACCAGCCGCATCCGTCTGTCGACCGGCATCCTGCTGGCCGCCCTGCGTCGTCCGTCGGTGCTGGCCAAGACGATCGCCACCCTCGATGTGCTGACCGAAGGCCGCGTCGATCTCGGCGTCGGTGTCGGCTGGCAGCGCGAGGAGTACGAGGCCGCCGGTCTCGACTTCGCCGATCGCGGGCGCCTGCTCGACACGAGCCTCGAGGTCTGCCGCCAACTCTGGACCGAGACCGCAGCCAGCGTGCACACCGAGCACCTCGACTTCGACGGCATCCACGCCATGCCCAAGCCGCACCAGAAGCCGGGGGTGCCGATCTGGGTGAGCGGCACCATCAACCCCCGCGTGCTGCGCCGCATCGTGCGCTTCGGTTCGGGATGGATCCCGTGGGGCGCGTCGGCCCAGGATCTGCCGACCTCGATCGCCGCCGTGCACGAGGCACTGGTGGCGGCTGGACGAGACCCTGCCGGCTTCGCCGTCACTGCCGGGCTTGCGGTTGGCCGCAGTGACGGTCAGGCCTACGACTTCGATCGCGCCATGCAGTCAGCCGTCGACATGGTCGAGCTCGGCGTCACCGACTTCCGCGTGCGGCTGCGCCTGCCGAGCGACGACGACGAACTGGCCGGCGTGCTCGCCGAGCTGGTGACGGCCTTCCGCGCCGCGACCGCGTAGTCGGCGTGTGGACGCCCTGACCCATTCCGGCGTAGATCTGGGTCGGTATCCGGTCTGGATCTACGCCGGTGGCGCGGGATGGCTTCGACTCGGCGGACGACCTACCGGACGCCGGAGAGCGGCTGACCGTCGATGGTGAGCCCGGAATGACGCCGATACCCACGGCAGCTCGTCGGCTCGCCGCTCGCGGGACCAGACGCCGGTATTGACCGGTGTGCCGTCGGCGTACAGCGTCCCGCCGGGAACTCCGCAGTACGGCGTGACCGTGGACGAGAACTCGCCCGGCTGTCTCCAGGCATCGACCCGATACGCGGTGCCGATGTGCAGGAAACGAGCAACGTCGCCGGGATAGGTGACCACCAGCGTGCGCCCGTCGTCGGTCGAGAAGGTGACCGCCGATCCGGACCGACTCGCCATGGTCGCGACGACGCTTTCGGTCGGCATCGCCATTGAGGTGGCGCAGCCGTTGCCGTCACCACTCGAGGTCGCCGTGTCGATCACCAGCGTGGCGACGAGGCCCACGAGGGCCACGACGACCATTGCCACCAGTGCCTCGCGAACCCAGCGCATGGCGCTACGACCGCTACGACCGCCCTTCGTGCCACCTGGAAGGTTGCCGGAGTCGCTCAGACCCGTCCCGAGTTGAGCACGATCACGAGGACCGATCCGCCTCCCGGAACGTGGTCCTTCTCTGCGGGTTCAAGCGTCAGTGATGCAGTGGCGTTGTCCCGGTAGACGCCGGGCAAGGGCGAGGACTCGCCCGCTCCGTCCTGTACGCAGCCGGCCGGTTAGGCTTGTTCTCCGGACGGCTGCGCAAAGAGATCGGTCAGCTTGGACGCCCCGACGAGGCACATCTGCGTCTGATCCAGCCCCGGACCGGAGTA
>JAYUBX010000356.1:0-6962 GCA_043740665.1 Candidatus Neomicrothrix sp. | reverse complement strand
ACGCCGACGACTCGGCCGACGACCCGCCGGGTGACGCAGCCGGCGGCTGATCGCGGCGCTCAACCCGGTCGTTGCGGGGATGGATTCCCGCTAGGGCACGCCCCACCGCATCCATCGTCGTCAGGCGCCGAAGAGGGTCCGTACCTCGGCCCGGAACTGCTTGACGTCGACGTCAAGGGCGACCTGCCAGGGCCAGAAACCGTCGGGCTGATCCTGTTCGGCGTCGTCGCTCATTCGGGCAAAATACGGCGCCCGGCGGTCGGCGATGGTGGCGCCGAGAGCTGGGCCGGGCGCAGTCTGAATAGCCAAAGGCAGGACCGGGCCGTCGACGACCGGCAGGGCCACCGCCATGGTGGCCAGCAGGTCATGGCACGGCGACTCGCCCGACGGCGTGAGTGACGATCCGAGCCGGCGATAGAAGGCCAACGGCTCGGCGAGAAAGGCGGCCGCCGGTGTGGCGTGGCGGTTGAGTGCCTGCCACTCGACGTCGGACAACGTCGCTTCGTGCGTGACGTCGAGACCGACGAGCAGCGGTGGGGTCGACCACTCCGCGCCGACGACTGCGGCCGCCCCCCAGGGGTCGTGGGCGATGTTGGCCTCGCCCAGAGGCAGGGCGTTGCCGTGGCTGGCGACGACTCCGCCCATGACGACCAGTCGCTTCACCCGGGCCGCCCAGGCCGGATCGGCTTCGACAACCGTGGCGATGGTCGACAACGGGCCCAGCGTCACGAGGGTCAGCTCGTCGGGCCGGTTGGCGATGAGGCGCGCCAACAGCTCGACTGCCGGCTCGTCGATCGCCCCGAACGGGGCGGCCGGTCGGTAGGTGTTGCCCAGGCCATCGGCCCCGTGAATGAAGTCGGGTACGCGCAGTTCGGGCGCCGGGCCGACGGCCGCGCTCACCCCCACCGCCACCGGGATCTCGTCGTGTCCAGCGGCGTGCAACACCCGGCAGATGTTGGCGGTGGCGGCGTCGAGCCCGACGTTGCCCCACACCGTGGTGATGGCGATCACCTCGACCAGCGGCGAGGTGAGGGCCCACCACAAGGCGGCCGCATCGTCGACTCCGCCGTCGGTGTCGATCACGATCGGCAGGGGCTCACTCATACGCCGATGATGACACCGCGGACCCGAATCCGGTTTCTCTCCGCCGGTCGGGCGTGTCACGATCTGCCGGTGGAGCCACTGGACAACTGGGTGTGGGGCGCGCTGACCGGCTTGCACCAGGTTTTCGCCGAAGGCTCGCCGCCGGCGGTGCGCTACCAGCCCGATGTCTCGGTGTTCGCGGCGCTTCCCGACGTGATCACTCCCGACGCATGGGATCGCCTCGCCGGGCTGATCGCGTCGTCTGACGGCACCGTGCTGTTCCGAGCCGAACTCGCGGCCTTGCCCGTGGGCTGGACCCGAACCAGCTTCGGTGTCGGGATGCAGATGATCGGGCCCGCACGCGGCGCGCCACGACGCGCAGCGAACCACCGAGCGACCGCAGGGGTCGAGTTGGCCATCCTGACCCCCGCCGATGTCCCGGCCATGGCGGCGCTGGTCGAGCGCACCGAACCGGGACCGTTCGAGGCGCGCACGATCGAGCTCGGCACCTACGTCGGGGCCTGGGTCGACGGCGAGCTGGTGGCCATGGCCGGTCAACGGATGCGCATCGACGGCTACACCGAGATCAGCGCGGTGTGCACCGATGCCGAGCACCGCGGCCGGGGCCTGGCCGGGGTGCTGCTCGACATCCTGATCGACGAAATCCACGGCCGGGGCGACATCCCCTTCCTGCACGTGCTCACCAGCAACACCATTGCCGTCGGCCGGTACGCCTCGTTGGGATTCACACCCCGGCGAACGGTCGAGCCGACGTGGGTCACTCCCCCGCTTGACCGCCGGGATAGCGGGCCGCCAGGTGGGCCAACCGATTGAGGCAGTCCTGAGCGCACTCGGCGATGATGTCGGCGACCGGACGAACAGCATCGATGCGACCGGCGACCTGGCCACAGAGCGCAATGGCCGATTCCATGTCGCCGCCGAAGTAGAGGTCGAGCACGTTGCGCATCGACTCCATGGCGTTCTGCTCGTGGTCGAATTCGAGC
This sequence comes from Candidatus Neomicrothrix sp., assembly GCA_043740665.1. GTDB lineage: Bacteria > Actinomycetota > Acidimicrobiia > Acidimicrobiales > Acidimicrobilacustridaceae > UBA4742. The sequence continues at coordinate 4,875 of JAYUBX010000356.1, read as the reverse complement.
GACCCAGTGCGTTCGGTGCGCAGCGCCCGCAGGGCCGGCGACGTGTGCTGGTTCAGAAACACCGTGTCGGTCTCGGCCGCGTCGACGATGGCCTGCTTCCAGTTGTCGTGCACCGGCGACTCGGCCGCTGACACCATGCGGGTTCCCATCTGAACCCCTTCGGCCCCGAGGGCGAAGGCGGCGGCCATGGTGGCACCATCGACCATCCCGCCGGCGGCGATGATCGGCACGTCGACCTGCGACGCCACCAGCGGCAACAGCACCATCGTCGCCACCGGGGTCGGGCTCTTGAAGCCCCCACCCTCGCCCCCTTCGACGATGAGCCCGTCGACGCCGGCATCGACGGCCTTCAGTGCCGCTCGCAGGGTCGGCACGACGTGGAAGACCGTGAGCCCGGCGTCCTTGAGTTGGGCGGTGTAGCGCGTCGGACTGCCAGCCGAGGTGGTGACAAAGGTGATGCCCTGGTCGATGACGAAATCGACGATCGCCGGATCCCGAACGAAGGCCTGGGCGATGTTCACCCCGAACGGCTTATCGGTCAGATCTCGCATGGCTCGGATCTCGTCACGGATCGCGTCGAGCTCGCCCGACGACGTCTCGATGATGCCCATGGCCCCGGCGTTCGACACGGCCGACGCCAGTTGCGAGCGGGCGATCCACCCCATGGGAGCCTGCACGATCGGGATCTCGACCCCGAGCATCTCGGTAACACGGTTGCTGAACATGGGCGCCAGCCTGCCATGCGCCGCTTCCGGTCGTTTTGACCCCCTGGATGTTTCGCTCAGCGAAACAAATCAGCGCCGAAACCGGTGGGGGGAGGTCGGCGGCGGGCGAACAGGGCCCAGGTGATGCGGTCGACGACCACCGCCGCGCCCAACACCACCACGGCGACGACGCCGTCGAGCCACCAGTGGTTGGCCGTGGCGGCGACGACAATCAGAGTGAACAGCGGGTGCAGCACGATCAGCCAGCGCCACGGGCTGGTGCCGATCAGCACGACGGCCGCGGCGACCAGCACCGCCCAGCCGATGTGCAGCGACGGCATGGCCGACAGCTGGTCGCTCACCCCGGTGCCCACGGCCGTGTAGACCGACTGGCCGTAGACGTGGGCCACGTCGACGAAGCCCAGACCGGAAACCAGGCGCGGCGGGGCGACGGGCACCAGTTGAATCAGCAGACACGCTCCGGTGAGCAGGGCCAGCACGTTGCGCAGCTGCGGGTACCGATCGCGGTGCCAGACGAACGCCCAGATGAGCACCAGGATCACCGCGGCGACGTGGGCCGTGGCGTAGTAGATGTTGCACAGCTGGATCAGCAGCGGATGTGCGAGCAGGGCTCGCTGCAAGCTCAGCTCGCTGGGCATGTGCAGCGACTGCTCGAGCCGCCAGATCGACCGTCCCCGATCGATGGCTCCATCGACTCGCATCACCGACAGCTCACCGGCGACCTGCCACAGCGCGTAGAGCCCGAGGATCAGCGCCAACTCGCCGGCGAGGCCACGCGCCGCAGCCACCCGGGTCGAGGTCGATGGCCGGGTCACCAGTGCGAAGACGGCGAGCACCATCGCCGCGACGAGCGCCGGCTGCCAAGGCAGCCACATGTCCCGGGAGCGTACGCGGGATCGCCCCGATCAGGCCCGTTGGCCCCCGTCGACCTTGAGCACATGACCGTTCACGTGAGCCGCGTCGGCCGACGCCAGGAAGGCGAAGACGGCAGCCAGGTCCTCGGGTCGACCCAGCCCGCCGAACGGCAGGATCAGGCTGGTCACCAGACCGACATCGGCGCCTTCGGGCGGCATGAAGGTCTCGGCGATGGGGGTATCCGTCGGGCCCGGGGCCACGCAGTTGACCCGCAGGCCGGCCGCCGCGTGGGTGACCGCCATCGACCGGGTCAGCCCGATCACCCCACCCTTCGAGGCGGCGTAGGCGCTGGCGTAGGGCGTGGCGTTGGTGGCGGCCGTCGAGGTCGTGTTGACGATCGCGCCCCCCGTGGCCAACAGGTGGGGCAAGGCGGCCTGACACACCAGCCAGGTGCCGGTCAGGTTGACGCCGATGGTGTGGTCCCACTTCTCCATGGTCATGGCCTCGTCCAGCTCGAAGCCACCGAGGCCGGCGATGTTGCACACCACGTCGAGCCCGCCGAGTTGTTCGGCCGCCCGATCAACGGCGGGGGCAACGGCAGGTCGGTCGAGCAGGTTGCACTCGATGGCGACGGCCGAACCACCCGCGTCGACGATCGTGGCCACCGTGGCGCGCGCTCCATCAAGATCGAGATCGAGGCACGCGACCCGGGCCCCCTCGGCGGCCAGCCGCCGGGCGGTGGCCGCACCGATGCCGGACGCGGCGCCGGTGACAAGGGCGCGGGACCCGGCAAAGCGGGCCAGCGGAGCAGACATCGACGGAACAGCAGACGGATCACTCATGGCGATCTGTCTACTCGGAACGCTCCGAGGTCGCCGTCCCTGCGGTCGCCGGCTCGGCCGCTGGCTCGGTCGCTGGCTCGGCCGCTGGCTCGGCGGGAGCGACCGTCGAGAGGCGGTTGGTCGACCGGGCGGCCCGTTGGGCTCGACGATCGGCCGTCACCCGGAACGTCATCACGAAGATCAACGCGGCCGACACCACCAACGCCCCCCAGCGGACCAACGAGTTGATCTCGTCGGTGCCGGCGGTGATGCCGTGAACGGTCGCCAACACGAGCAGCAGCAGCGACGACAGATGGATCCGGTGCCACCACTTCCGGGGGATCCGCCGCATGAACAGCGACGTCAACTCGACCGCTAGCAGCAGGTAGAAGGCCACGATCCCCCATGCCACCGCCAGCGGTTTGTACGACGTTCGCAAGGGGATGAGCAGCTCAGCCACGCCGAACGGCACGTACTTGTCGAACCAGAGTCCGACGAGGTGCACGCCGACGAACACGACTGAGAGCAAACCCAGGAATTTGTGACTGCCGAGCAGCCAGGCCGGCGCACCGCGCTTGCGCACCAGTCGTGACGACAGGGTGAGCCCCCAGCCGACCGACGCGGCACACGCGAGCCAGGCGACCAGTCCGGCCGACCGGGCCACGTACCACGAGAGGTTGGCGGCGAGGATCACGAGCTCGGTTCGGTGAGGGGGCGACCACCGAGGTCGGCCGCGACCCGCGACGTGCCCCGAACCCGACCGTCGGCAGTGATGAACCAACCATCGAGGCCGGCCCCTTCGAGTAGCGACGGTCCCGCCGTCGGACCAGCCACGAGCGCGGCCTTGGCCATCGCTTCGGCCTCGGCCGCTCGCGGACCGGTGACGACGACGGCCACCACCCCGGTGTCGGCCGGCCAGCCGGTGCGAGGGTCGATCAGGTGATGCAGCCGGCGGCCGCCGGCCCACCACGATCGGATACAGGTGGTCGACTGCACGAGGGCCTCGTCGACCAGGGGGAACACCCCCAGCTCGACGTCCTCGATCGGGCTGAGCACCGGCACCAGCCAGCAACCATCGGTGTCGGGTCCCTCACCGGCGACCCGCACATCACCACCCATGCTGACCGACACCGAGCGCGCCCCTCGGGCCATCAGTTCGTCGACGACGAGGTCGGCGGCCAGGCCCTTACCGATGCCACCCAGGTCGAGGCCGACACCCGTGGGCAGGGTCACCTTTCGGCTGACCGGATCGAGCCCGACCTCACCGAATCCGACGACCGGCGCGGAATGCGCCACTAGCTCACACACAAGCGCCGCGTCGGCGAAGGTGCGGTCGTAGCCCAGGCTCACGAGGGCGGCCAGGACCGTTGGATCAAAGCCCCCTGCGGTCGCCCGCCACGCCGTGGCCGCCGCGTCGATCGCGGTCCACAACGTCACCGAGACCGGCACCGCGCGTCCGGTTTGACGATTGAGGGCGCACAGCTCGCTGTCGTCTCGAAACCGTGACCAGCACGCCTCGAGCCGCTCGATCTCGGCCACGGTCCACGAGGCGAGCTGCTCGGATGCCGGGCCGAACACCACGATCTCCGCCGTCGAGCCCATGGCCCGCCACGAGCGATGGGCCCAGGCCTCGGTCGTCAGGGACACTTGCTCCCCGTGCACTTCGGAACCGTCGGTGGGGGCGGGATCGGCTTCGAGGTCGTCGGCGGCGTGGGGGCGGACGTGACCGGTGGTGAAGGCGGCTTCACTGCTCCCCCGCTGGCGGGCGCACCCGCACCCGTGGGAGCCGGAGTCGACCCCGATGCCGACCCGTGGGTCGCGGGGGCAGCTGAGGCCGCCGCGCTCGACGCCGTCGAGCCCGAAGATCCGGTCGATGCTGCGGCACCCGTCAGCCCCGCCGAACCCGTCGACCCCGGGGTCGTATCGGTCGGGCTTCCGGCACTGGCGACCGTCGCCGCCGACTCGGGCGGAACGCCCACCACGTTGCCGTACGGGTCGAGGTAGATGGTGCGACTGACGTGCTCGACCACGACGGTGGTCATCGGCACTTCGTCGGCCTGCTCGGTCGCCGTCCCCAACGCGGGATAGACCCGATTGGCCGGGTCGGCATGGGCCAGGGCGGCGACGCCGCCGACGAACACCACGGTGCTCACGCTGGCCAGGGCCGCCCGGCTTCGCCAGGATCGGCGGGACCGGGACGGTGTGGCCATCAGTGGTCGCAGTTCCAGCGGCCGTCGTCCTCGAGCTGTGGGTGCACGCATCCCGCCGGCATCGGCTGGGCCGGCTGGGCGGCCGCACCGTCGTCAGCACCCTCGACCTCACCCGATCCGCCGTGACTATCGTCGCGTTCGGTGGTCGGCGGACTGGCCACGGTCGTGGTCGGGGTCGTCACCGTCGTCGACGGAGACCCGGATTCATGGCCGTGCTCGGGCTCGGGCTGGGCTTCCGTGGTCGCACCGTCGGCTTGGTGATCG
>JAYUBX010000355.1:0-1701 GCA_043740665.1 Candidatus Neomicrothrix sp. | reverse complement strand
TGTCGCAAGACGTCCCGGTCCAGCGCGGCTCGGGAACGGGGTATCAGCGGCTCAGGAAGGCGCGCGTTCTTCTTGCGACCAGTTCAAGGGCGGCGGTGTCAACATCTACACTGCCGTCGCCGAGCGCCTGGTGAACTCGTTCGGCGGTGGCTTTGGTGCGTGCGCCGACTGCTGTGGGGTTCATCGGCCAGCTCCCGGCTTCGGCGACGATGTCGGCCAGTGTGATCGCGGCAAGGGAGTATGAGTCGTTGATGCTCATCGCGGCTCGGGTGCGCAACGTTGGCCAGAGTGCTGTTGGCACCGTGTCGTAGAGGGGTGCTAGGCGGATTTCGCCCGGGGCGGGGTGCAGGAGGGCCAGGTTCTTGCCGTGGGCGTCCGCGTTCCCGATGAGAACGGTGAAGGTGATGGCGTCAACGAGCTTGAAAAGCTCTTCGCCGGGCGAGGCAGCCCACGTTTCGAGGAGTCGGGCGATGCCGGCCAGGCTGGGACCGCCGAACTCCTGATACTTGCCTTGGCGGTTGTTGATCTCGGGGTCAACACCGGCCGCCTGGCAGGCGTCCTCCTGGTGAGTTCGTTGGACGGTGCCGTCCGGGTTTTGGGTTCGGTCGAAGCGTTCTACGAGGATGCATTCGGTGTCCCCGATGGGGAGCAGCTCGCTGTTTGCGGCGCTGAGTCCGACCGCCCGAGCGATCTGGAGGCAGGCGTGTTCGGCGCGAACCAAACCCTTCCGGACTTGGTCGTCAACCTTGAGAATGTGAGTCGACGGGGCGCCGTGTCGTGGCCGGCCATACCGTCCGGGGCTCACCTCGGTGAGGAGCATCTTGTCGGCCAGGCCGGCGATGGACAGCTCGGAATCGTCGTACAACCCCAGCGGGTGGTCCTTGAGGTCGGCCACGGCCTCGAGGAACGTGTCCGGGGTGTAGGGCTCTACCGAGGGGTTGCGCAGCGGGGGGTCTTCGGCGCTGATGATGATCGCGCCGGCGACGTCTCGGCCGAACCGCTCGAGCAGTCCGAGGACGTCATGGGTGGGCACCCCGGCGATTGCCGCCATTGCCTGGCGGTGGCGACCTTCGGGAAGCAGCCCGGTCGCAAACGCCCAAGCGTTCAGACGACCAGAACGCAGCGGTAAGGAGCAGGAGAGGACCGGGGTGTTGCCTTGCCAGCGGGTGAGCGCCTCGTCGGTGTAGGTGCATTGGACGAAGCCTGGCCTGTTGCCGGTGAGGCGGGCGACCAGGAGGCCGTCAAGCCAGACGCCCAGATTCCGACGTTTCATTGCGTCGAAGGCGGGGCGGCCGGCTCAGGTAGCGTGATCGTGACGGTGACTTCGGCGCCGAGCCGGCGCAGCAGGCGCAACGTCCGGTCGAGCATTTGCACGCTGGTCCCTGCTTCGATCTTGGCCAGGTAGGTCCTGTCCAGATTCGCGGACTCGGCGAGCTGTTGTTGTGTCAGGGACCGGGCCCGTCGCGCTTCGGCGAGCGCAGCCCCAAGGTCGGCACCGGCCCGGACCGTCATCTGGCGTTGCATGGTCTCCTCCAACGAATAGCGATGTGCTGAAATTAGCACATCGCGGGACTTTCGGTTCGTTGTGTCGATATCAGCACAGCGTGACGTCTTGGCCACCGTGTGTTCAAATCGACACAATCGAAGCTCACGCAGCGGTGACGATCCCTGCGGTGGGGAACAATTACCATAACTGCGTCA
>JAYUBX010000354.1:0-5884 GCA_043740665.1 Candidatus Neomicrothrix sp. | reverse complement strand
ACGCCTACGGCCTCGATCATCCCGACGTGGTGCGGCTCGACTGGCACGTCCTGCTCGACCAGCTGCTGCGATGACGGCCAACGTCATCGCCCTGTCGCTGGTGGGCCCAACCGCGTCGGGCAAGTCGGCCGTCGCCCTCGACCTGGCCCGTCGCCACGCCGACCTCGAGCTGGTCTCGGTCGACTCGATGCAGGTCTACCGGGGCATGGACATCGGCACGGCCAAGCCGACCGCCGCCGAGCAGGCCGAGATCCGCCACCACCTGATCGACCTGGCCGATCCCGACGAGGACTACACCGTCTCTCGGTTCCAACGCGACGTCGCCGTCGCGCTGGCCGACATCGCCTCGCGAGGCCATCGGGCGGTGATGGTCGGCGGCACCGGCCTCTATCTGCGGGCCGCGGTCGACGGACTCGAGATCCCCGACCGCTACGACGACGTGCGTGAGGACCTCGAACGAGAGCCCGACACCGCGGTCCTGCATCTGCGGCTCGCCGAGCTCGATCCGGTGGCGGCCGGCCGCATGGAGCCCGAGAACCGCCGTCGAGTGGTCCGCGCCCTCGAAGTGACGGTCGGCAGCGGGCGGCGGTTCTCGTCCTACGGACCCGGTATGGAGACCTACGTGCCGGTCGGGTTTCCGATCGTCGGCCTGCGCCTCGACCGTCCCGACCTCGATCGTCGGATCGCGGCGCGGTACGCAGCCCAGCTCGACGCCGGCTTCGTTGATGAGGTCGCCCGACTGGCGGCGAGTCCGAACGGCATCTCGCGCACGGCACGCCAAGCGCTCGGGTACCGCGAGCTGCTGGCCCACTTCGACGGCGAGACCTCGTTGGACGAGGCCATCGAGGCGGCCACCGCTCGCACCCGGCGGTTCGCCCGCCGTCAGGAACGCTGGTTCCGACGAGACCCGCGCATCACGTGGGTGGATGCCGGGCACAATGCCTTGGCCGAGATCGACCGCATCCTGGGAGACTGACCGAGTGCAGCTGACGAAACACCACGGCCTGGCCAATGACTTCCTCGTCGTGCTCGACGAGGTCAACGGTCGCGGGCTCGCCATCGACGGTGAGCTGGCCGTTCGGCTGTGCGATCGCCGCCGAGGCATCGGGGCCGACGGTCTGATCCATGGGGCGACGCCAGCCCCTGGCGCCGATGTCGATGTCGTGATGCACCTCTACAACGCCGATGGCAGCCGGGCCGAGATGAGCGGAAACGGCATCCGGTGTCTCGCCCAGGCCGTCGCCATGGCCCGTGACGTGCGCGAAGCGGTGCTGTTCGTCGCCACCGACGGGGGAGTGCGGCAGGTCCAGGTCGAGTCCAGCGCCGACCAGCACACCAGTCTCGTGCGGGTCGACATGGGTCCGGCCGGTGCGGGGCCCACGATTGCGGCCGAGGTCACGGACCGACTGGCCGCGCCAGGGCCGGCCCACGCCACCACGGTGGCCACCGCCGACATGGGCAATCCCCACCTGGTGGTCGTGGTCGACGACCCCAGCCTGATCGACCTGGCCGTCGAGGGCCCCTGGCTCGAACGGCACTTCGCCCAGGGCATCAATGTCGAGTTCATCGCCGCTACTGACGCCGACACGCTCGATCTGCGGGTGTGGGAGCGCGGCGCCGGCATCACCCAGGCCTGCGGCACCGGCGCCTGCGCCGCCGCTCACGCGGCCCACGGCTGGGGGATGGTGGGTGAGCGGGTGCAGGTCGACATGCCCGGGGGCTCGGCCACCGTCGAACTGGCCGACACCATCACCCTGATCGGTCCATCGTCGCACGTCGCCACCCTCGAGATTCCCGATGCTTGACGACCAGCCGACTGACGACGACTGGCCAGACGACGCGTTCGACGAGGGGGAGACCGACGACGACGGAGACGGCAACGACCGGGTCGAGATCGCCGCCGACCACCGTGGCGGGTTCGGCGACTTCGGTGGCGCATCCGGTGGCCTCATCGAGCGCACCTTCCGTGAGCGCATCGTGCTGGTCGGCGTCACCGTGCCGCCGGCTCGTGAGGACGACACCGAGCGATCCCTCGACGAGCTGGCTCAGCTGGTCGACACCGCTGGGGCCGACGAGGTGGCCCGCATCGTGCAGCGTCGCCAGAGCCCCGAACCGGCCACCTTCATCGGCAAGGGCAAGGTCACCGAGCTGCGTGAGCTGGCCGACGAGCTCGATGCCGACACGGTGGTTTTCGACAACGACCTCACCCCTGGTCAACAGTTCAACCTCGAGAAGCTGCTCGGTCGCACCGCGCTCGACCGCACCGCGGTCATCCTCGACATCTTCGCCCAGAACGCCCACAGCCAGGAAGGCAAGGCCCAGGTCGAGTTGGCGCAGCTGCGCTACCGGTTGCCCCGGCTGCGACGGTTGAGCGGCAGCCTCAGCCAGCAGGGTGGTGGCATCGGTACCCGAGGACCCGGCGAGACCCAGCTCGAGGTCGATCGCCGGCGGCTCGTTCGCCGCATCCACAAACTTGAGGGTGACCTGCGGGCGATCGACGGTCATCGCCAGACCCAGCGCAAGACGCAGCGCCGATCGAGTCTCAACACCGTGGCGATCGTCGGGTACACCAACGCCGGCAAGTCGACCTTGCTCAATCGCCTGACCGATGCGGGGGTCCTGGTCGAGGATCGCCTGTTCGCCACGCTCGACGCCACCACTCGTCGCTTGGCCCTGCCGGGCGGCGAGTCGGTGTTGGTCACCGACACCGTCGGCTTCGTGCGCAACCTGCCCCATCAGCTGGTCGAGGCATTCAAGTCGACGCTCGAGGTCGTGGCCGATGCCGACCTGCTCGTGCACGTGGTCGATGCGTCGACGGTCGAGCCCGACGAGCACATCGATGCGGTTCGGCGGGTGCTGGTCGAGATCGGCGCCGGTCAGGTGCCCGAGCTACTGGCGTTCAACAAGAGCGATCTGGCCCCCGACACGGCCGCCCGCCTGACCGCCAGCCACCCAGGTTCGGTCGCCTTCTCGGCCGTCACCGGAGCCGGGGTCGATGACGCTTTGCGCACCATCAGCGATCGGTTGCGTTCGCTCACCACCGTGGTCGAGCTGCACGTGCCCTTCGACCGCGGCGATGTGCTGGCGTCGGTGCATCGCGAGGGTGAGGTCCTGGTCGAGGAGGCCGACGCCGACGGCATGCGGCTGCGGGCCCGGCTCGACGACGCCGCCGTCAGCCGGTTGCGTGAGTTCGTCGTGCCGTTGGCGGGGGCCTGAGCGCCGCCGTGGATCCATCGTCATCGTCGTCGCCGCCCGAAGGCTTCGTGCCGCCGCCGTATCCCTACGACCGCTTGCGTGAGCTGCGCAGTGTTGCGGATCGTCACGACGGTGGGTGCGTCGACCTCTCGGTCGGCACCCCGACTGACGCGCCCCCGGTCGCGGCGGTGCAGGCGCTGGCCACGTCAGGCACCGAACGGGGCTACCCGCTCTCGGTCGGCTCGCCGGCCTATCGCGAGGCGGCCGCCGGCTGGATGCACCGGCGGCTCGGCGTCGACGTCGATCCTGAACAGGTGGCGGCCTGCATCGGGACGAAAGAGTTCGTGGCGGGCGTGCCCCAGTGGCTGCGCCTGCGCACACCCAGTCGCGACACCGTGCTCTATCCGGCGATCAGCTATCCCACCTATGCCATGGGTGCGGTACTGGCCGGTTGCCGGGCGGTGGCGGTGCCGGTCGACGATCAGTTCCGGGTCGATCTCGGCGCCATCGACCCGGCCGATGCCGCCCGTGCGCTGTGCCTGTGGGTCAACACGCCGGGCAACCCGGCCGGTGGTCTCGACGACCTGGGTGCCGCGGCGGCGTGGGGTCGGTCGCACAACGTTCCGGTGTTCAGCGACGAGTGCTACGTCGAGTTCACTTGGGCCGGGCCACCCCACAGCATCCTCGAACACGGCACCGACGGCGTGATCGCCGTCCACTCGCTCTCGAAGCGGTCGAACCTGGCCGGAACTCGGGCGGGCGTCTACGCCGGCGACAAGGACCTGCTGCACTACCTGTCCGAGGTCCGCAAGCATGCCGGGTTCCTGGTGGCGGGACCGGTGCAGGCGGCCGCGGTGGTGGCCTGGAACGACGACGAGCACGTCGATCGCCAGCGTGAGCGCTACCACCGACGCCTCGAGCGGCTGCAGGCAATCCTGGGGGCGTGGGGTCTCGACGCGACGATGCCCGCCGGTGCGTTCTACCTGTGGGTGCCAGCGCCAGGCGGCGACGCCTGGGGTCTGGCCCGGCGACTGGCCGACGAAGGTGGGGTGCTGGCCAGTCCCGGTGAGTTCTACGGGCCGGCCGGCGCCGGTCACGTGCGGCTGGCCGTGGTGAGACCCGATGAACAGCTGGATCTGGTTGCCGGTCGGCTTCGTCGGAACGGCGGCTGACCCCGCACCGAGGCACACTGGGTCGGTGAGCATGCCTTTCGATCCCGCCCGTGCGCCGTTCGCCCCTGTCGCGGCTCCGGTCCCGCCACCCGAGGCCGGGTCCAAGCCCTCGGCCGCTGGCTACTGGATCGGGGGAGTGGTTGGCATCATCGGGGTGATCGCCGCGGTCGTCTGGTTGGGAACCGGCATCACCGGCTACTTCGGGGCGGTCGACGGCTACACCCGATTCTCGGTTCCGGGCAGTCGCACCGCGCAACTCGACGCCGGCACCTACAAGCTCTTCGCCGAGTATCCCGGGGCCAACATCGACCTCAGCGGCATCAACCCGGTTGGCGCCCTCAAGGTCGTCGACAGCGCTGAGCATCAGCTGGTGATCTCGAGCGCCCCCATCAATGAGACCTATTCGTGGAACGGTCATGACGGTCGGGCCATCGCCCAGTTCCGGGCGCCGACTGCCGGTGCGTACACCATCAGTGCGGCCGCTCCCACCCGGGGATCGTCGACGCTGGTGCAGGTCGCGGTGGGCCGAGGGCTGGGCGAATCGGTTGTCGGATCGGTGCTCGGAGCCATGGCGGTCGGAGCGGCCGCGGCGTTGTTCGCGGTCGTCGCGATCGTCATCACGGCGGTGCGCAGGAGCCGTTGGCGGCGCCGCAGTCAGCCGCCAACTACGCCTGGCTATCCGGGGGCCCCGGGCTATCCGGGCTACCCCACGGGGTACGCACCTCCGGCTGGGTACGCACCCCCGGTTGGGTACGGGGCCCCCGCCGGGTATGGACCGCCCGGTGGTTACCCGTCGGCTCCGCCGTTCGCCGCTCCGCCCACTGCTGTGCCGTGGAGCCCGCCCCCCGTATGGAGCCCGGGTGAGTCGGCCCCGGGGGCGGCACCGGCCTCGATGCCGCGTCCCGATTGGCCACCCCCAGTCACGCCTCCGGTCGACCCGCTGGTCGCGCCGTCAGCAACCGCGCCGTCCGCGCCCCCGATCGCCATGCCGCCGGCCCCGGTGCCTTTCGAACGCTCGCTTGACTCGCCTACGGACCGTGCGCCCCTGCATCCGCCCGGTTGGGATGACGCCCCCGGTGCCCCCGCCGCACCGCCACGCAATGCCTCGTCAGCGTCGCCGCCGCCGGAATCCCCGCCTGAGGCACCCTGACCGGGTGTTCGTCGACCTGCATCCGTCGTGATCAGCGGTCCGCTCGCTCCCGATCTGACCCGACTCGCTGGCGCCTGGGCGCCGGCGGGTCCGCCTCGGTCGCGGGCCCGGCTCTTCGCGGGTGCCGGCGTCGCCCTGCTGGCCGTCACGATTGTCCTGCTGGTCGCGTGGGTCATCTTCGTCTCGCCGTTCGGGTTCACCCGCTACCCGCTCGCCGATCACGACCGCACCTTCACCATCCACCGGGCTGGCACCTATGTCGTCTACTTCGAGTTCCCGGGTGAGAGCCGTTCCGCCCTGCCGCCGGCGCTCGAGGTGGGCGTCGCCGCCTTGTCCGGCCAGCAGATCGAGGTCCGTCCCATCGGCA
>JAYUBX010000353.1:0-5395 GCA_043740665.1 Candidatus Neomicrothrix sp. | reverse complement strand
CTGGGGGCCCTTCATCCTGGGTACCAACGCGCACTCCGAGGTCATCACCAGCTGGGAGGGCAGCGGCGACGCCTTCACCGCCCTGCACGGCCCGGTCAGCGCCGGTGCCGATGCCGCCATCGGCACGACCGGTGCCGCCATCAGTCACGGGTGCGTCCGCATGCACAACGACGACCTGGCCCAGCTCGAACCGGTGCCGCCGGGCGCCCCGATCGCCATCGTCGCCTGACCTCGGTGCTCACCCATCTCGACCCCAACTTCGAAGCTGACCCCCATCCCAGCTGGGATGCCCTTCGGTCGGTCGCACCGGTCAGCTACATCCCCGAAGTCGACGCGTGGGTGATCACCGGCAACGAAGCGATGCGCACCGCGCTGCGCCATCCGCTGCTGTCGCCGAGCGTGCAGTACTGGAAGCACCAGGTCCCCCTCGACAGCACGACCGAACCGACCCCCGAACAGCGCTTTCATGCGTCCGGCCTGTTCAACGTCACGCCCGATGACCATGTGCGGCTACGACGCCTGATCAACCGGGCCTTCACGCCCCGCGGCGTCGAGGCCCAGCAGGCCTTCACCGAATCGTTGGTCGACGAGTTGTTCGGAGGCCACCAGCCGGGCGACCACATCGACCTGTACCGCGACGTCTACGAGCGCATCCCGGTGCAGGTGATCTCGAACCTGGTCGGCTTCCCGGCCGAGTACGGCGACACGTTCAAGTCGGCGTCCGACACCCTGGTGCTGACCCTCGAGCCCCTGCACGACGAGGCGACCGGCCGCCAGATCGACGCGGCCATCCTCGAGATCGAGGCCATGATCGAAGCGACGGTGGTCGAGCGTCGGCGCCAACCGGCCGACGATCTGCTCAGTCGCATGCTCGAAGTCGAGGAGGACGGTGACCGCCTGGCCTTCGACGAAATGGTCGCCCTCGTCTTGGGGCTGGTCATCGCCGGGTCGGGCACCACCGCCAACGAGATGGCCGTCGGCACCTTTGACCTGCTGACCAGCCCCGGACAGTGGGACCGCCTGGTCGGCGATCCAGCCCTGCTGCCCGGCACGGTCGAAGAGATCCTGCGCTACAGCACGCTGGGCTACGGGGCGCCCCGCTTTGCCATCGAGGACATGGTGCTGGACGGCGAGTCGATTGCCGCCGGCGACATGTTGCTGTGCCCGTTTCCCGCCGCCAACCACGACCCGCTGGCCTACGCCGATCCGCATCGGTTCGACCTCGAACGGCCGACGTCGACCCACTTGGCCTTCAGCATCGGGCCGCACTACTGCTTGGGCGCCAACCTGGCCCGCCTCGAGATCACCTCGGGCGTCGGCGGACTGCTGCGCCACTTCCCGGGTGTCGCGCTCGACGGCGAAGCCGAGTGGCAGCACACCTTTCTCTTTCGCAACCTGGTCGCCCTGCCCGTCCGCCTGTGATCAGGTCCGACGTCGGCGGGTTGGGCAGGCTCAGCGGAACGTGGCCATCGGCCCCGACGGCGTCGCTCCGGTTGCGTCGGCCAACAGCCCACGGCGGCGCAGGATCGGCATGACGCCCTCGCCGAACCAGTACGCCTCCTCGAGGTGCGGATAGCCGGACAGGATGAACTCGTCGAAGCCGAGGGCGTGATAGGTGGCGATCACATCGGCAACCTCGTCGTGGCTGCCCACGATGGCGGTGCCGGCCCCGCCCCGCACCAGTCCGACGCCGGCCCAGAGGCCGGGCGAGATCTCGAGCGAGCCGCGATCGCGTCCATCGCCGTGCAGCGACGCCATGCGTTGCTGCCCGACCGACTGGGTCGCGGCGAACTCGGCCTGAGCGACAGCCACGGCCTCGTCGGGCACCGAGGCCAGCAGCCGATCGGCCTCGGCCCAGGCCGCCGCCGACGTGTCGCGGGTGATGACGTGGAACCGGATGCCGAACCGCAACGCGTGCTGCTGCGTCGCGGCCAAAGCCGCCACGCGCTCGATTCGTTCACGCACCATGTCGGGCGGCTCGCCCCACGCCAGATAGACGTCGACCTGTCGGGCAGCGACCGCTTCGGCGGCCGGCGACGCGCCCCCGAAGTAGACGAGCGGCAGCGGATCGGGAATCAGGCGCGTCGTCGCCTCCTGCACCCGATAGTGCTCACCGACGTAGTCGAACGGCTGGCCCGACCACGCACCGCGCACGACCTCGAGGAACTCGGCGGCCCGTTCGTACCGGGCGTCGTGTTCGAGCCAGTCGCCGAAGCGGCCCAGTTCGTGGGTGTCGGCCCCGGCGACCACGTTCAGCAGCAGGCGTCCGCCCGACATGCGTTGATAGGTCGACGCCATCTGCGCGGCCAGAGTCGGCGAGACGAACCCGGGGCGGAACGCCACCAGGAACTTGATGCGCTCGGTCTCGCCCAGCAGGGCGGCGGTGGTGAGCCACGCGTCTTCGCAGAACGTGCCGGTCGGCGTGAGCATGGCGTCGAAGCCCAGTTGCTCAGCGGCGCGGGCCACCGTCGCCAGGTACTCGAAGGTCGGCGCGCGCTGGTGGGGGTGGTCGCCGGCAGCGACCAGATCGCGGCTGTCGCCGCCGGTGGGCAGGAACCAGTGGAGCTTCATGCGCTGGCTAGTGTCGCACGGGACGATCAGCCGGACGACGAAGGAGCACCCGTGGCGACGACCGTACGAGGAGTAGTGGCCCGATCGGCCAAGGCGCCAGTCGAGGTCGTCGAGGTCGTCGTGCCTGATCCGGGCCCAGGCGAGGTCACCGTCGATGTGCAGGCCTGCGGCGTCTGCCACACCGATCTGCACTACCGCGAGGGGGGCGTCAACGACGAGTTTCCGTTTCTGCTCGGACACGAGGCCGCCGGCATCGTCGACGCCGTCGGACCCGACGTCACCTCGGTCGCTCCCGGCGATTTCGTGGTGCTCAACTGGCGAGCGGTCTGCGGTGAGTGCCGAGCCTGCCGCAAGGGCAAACCCCAGTACTGCTTCGCTACCCACAACGCCACGCAGAAGATGACCCTGGCCGACGGCACCGAGCTGTCGCCGGCCCTCGGCATCGGAGCCTTCGCCGACAAGACATTGGTCGCCGCCGGTCAGGCCACCAAGGTCGACCCGGCCGCCGATCCGGCTGCGGCCGGCTTGCTCGGCTGCGGCGTCATGGCCGGTTTCGGGGCCGCGGTGAACACCGGCGGCATCGGTCTGGGCGACTCGATCGCGGTGTTCGGCTGCGGCGGCGTGGGCAATGCCGCCATTGCCGGAGCGGCCCTCGTGGGTGCCAGCCCGATCATCGCCGTCGACCTCGACCCGGCCAAGCTCGCCATCGCCGTCACGTTCGGCGCCACCCATACGGTCAACGCCTCCAAGGTCGATCCGGTCGAGGCCATCCGCGGTTTCACCGGCGGCTTCGGCGCCGATGTCTGCATCGAAGCCGTGGGCAACCCACGCGTGCTCGAACAGGCCTTCTTCGCCCGGGACCTGGCCGGCACCGTCGTCCAGGTCGGGGTGCCCACCCCCGACATGAAGCTGCCGGACATCCCCATGATCGAGTTCTTCGGTCGGGGTGGCGCCCTCAAGCCGTCATGGTACGGCGACTGCCTGCCCAGTCGCGACTTCCCCATGCTGATCGACCTCTACCTGCAGGGGCGTTTCCCGCTCGGCGACTTCGTGACTGAGCGCATCGGCATCGACGATGTCGAGGCCGCCTTCCACCGGATGGAAAAGGGCGAGGTCCTGCGGTCCGTCGTGGTGTTCACCTGATGGCCCGCGTCGAGCGCGTCCGCACCAACGGAACCTTCTCGATCGACGGCGAAGACTTCGACGTCGAGAACAACGTCTGGCTGATCGGCGACGACCATGAGGTCATGGTCATCGACGCCGCCCACGAAGCGGCACCCATCGCCGCCGCCATCGGCGGCCGGCGCTTGGTGGCCATCGTCTGCACCCACGGCCACAACGACCACATCAACGCGGCGGCCGATCTGGCCGACCGCTACAACCGCGCCCCGATCCTGCTGCACCCGGCCGACCGCATGTTGTGGGACGACGTCTACCCCGATCGACCACCGGACGGCGATCTGGCCGAAGGTCAGGTGATCACCGTCGCCAGCATCGACCTGACCGTGCGCCACACGCCCGGTCACTCCCCCGGCGGCGTATGCCTGGTCGACGAAGATGGCGCCCTGGGTGAGGAACCCGACGGGGCCCCGGTGGCCTTCGGAGGCGACACGCTGTTCAACGGTGGCCCCGGGGCGACGGGAAGGTCGTTCTCTGACTTCGGCACCATCATCGAGTCGATCGCCAACCAACTGCTGACGCTGCCCCCCGAGACCGTGGTGCACACCGGCCACGGTGACGACACGTCGATCGGCGCCGAGGCGCCCCACCTCGACGGGTGGATCGCCAGGGGCCATTGACGCCGGTATCCTTCGCTCATGGCTGAGGTCGCATCACCCGTCGTCGCTCCACCCACGATCGATATCGAGCAGGCGATCGACCCCACGCTGGGCGATGGCGACCACGAGAAGTTCGCCCACATCGTGAAGCGCAACGAGCTGACCGACGCCATGATCTTCGGCAAGGAGATCACCGCGCTGTGCGGCAAGAAGTGGATCCCGACCCGTGACCCCGAGAAGTTTCCGGTCTGCCCCGGGTGCCGCGACCGCCTCTCGTCGATGAAGTAGCCGCTACTGGCCCGGCTGACCGATGGGCAGCTGACGCGAACTGAGGGCGCGCAGGTCTTCGACGATATCGGCGAACAGGTCGTGATCAGGGTTGCGATTGTTCACCGGACTCACATGATCGGTGATGCCGGCTACCCGCGCCGCGAGCTGGTCGGGGATCTGCGAGCGAGGTCCTACCACCGTGACCTCGGCCACCAACTCGTCGGGGATGAGCGTCGCCAGCTCGGTCCAGCGACTCTGTTTCGACATGGCGTTCAGGTCGGCGTGCAAACCGTCGTAGCCCTCGATGTCGAGCACCGGGGCATAGGCCGACGTTGATGGCGAGTGTTGAACGGGTGGACGATCAGTCCATCGGCAACTTCACCCGCCACCTCGATCATGCGAGGCCCGAAACCCCCGACGAAGACCGGCGGATGGCCGTAGGGGTTCGGCCCCGGATTGAACGCCGGCGTCATCAGGGTGTGGTGATAGAAGTCGCCTTCGAACCGCAACTGACCGTCGGTCTGCCAGCAGTCCCAGATGGCGCGCACGGCCAGCACGATCGGGTTGCGAGCAAACCCGATGGCGACCGCCGTGCCGAGTCCCAGCGTTGTGGTGCTCTGCGAGGCCAGGGCCAGCGGCAGGAACGGGTCGTCGGTGGGCACGGTGGTGGCGATGTGTATGCCTCAGCCTGCCAGGCACACGCGGCCCGACCGGCGTTACCGTCCCATGCCCGATCCCAAGTCGTTCCACCTTCATCACGCTGCGCTGATCCGAAC
>JAYUBX010000352.1:0-3703 GCA_043740665.1 Candidatus Neomicrothrix sp. | reverse complement strand
CGGCGGCTCAACCCCGTCCGACGCCACCGATCCAACCCGCGCCTCATCAAACGCAAGTACGTCAAATGGCACGTCAAACGAGCCCGCCACGCCCACTGGCCCCAGCCCACCAGTCCAGCCGTCACCACCATCCTGCGGACCTAACTGAACGGCATTGCCACTAGTTGCCACTCGGACATCCCCTCGTCGCCGCGCCAGAAGCCCTTGTCGTCGGGGCCGATCTGGTAGTCCCGATGAAGATCCTGTCGTCTCCAATGTTCCAGCAGATCCTTGCCCCGCTGCCGGAAGAGGTCGACGACCGATTCCACCTGCCACTCTGAGGCGGCTGCCAGGATCTCACCCACGGTGCCCCCCGCTGGGTTGTCGTAGTCGTCGAGGAAGCACCCGGACTCCTCGACCACGACCGGGAACAGTGCTGTCTCGCCGCTCTGTCGCCGCAGCCACTCGCGCCCTGCCCACAGATCCTCCAAGGGGAACCCCGCCAGGAACGCATGTCCACCCGAGCCGAATCGCAGCGTCGAGATGGTCGGCTCCGGATTGCCGGTGAGTGAGGCCACGCCGTAAAGAGGGCAGCGGCGCGGTCGCGAGAGTCGATTAGTTCCATCGGCCGAGTGTCGCAGGGCCGCGGGGCCGTCGTGACAGCCGAACGCTCGGACCGAATCACCGGCGTATCTCCCGAAGTACGCCGCCTCGCGAGCGTTTCGTTACATGGCGCTGGTCCCGGCCAGCGCGCCGGCCGGCCGGCCTTCGTCTCGCTGCCGCCTGATCACCATGACTGGCCCACCCGCCTCCGGCCACCACCGATCCTTCTTTCCGGCCCTGCCTCTCTCGACGTCCCCCATCGTCAAGGCCACAAACTTTGGCACCACGGTGCGAGCCCGGCCCCTGCCCCCCGGCTCCGGTGAGGCGGCATCCGGTCGGGCAGCACAACCACCGATGGTCCCGCCCGGACACGTTCAAGTCGGACCCGGCTCCACCCTTGACTCGGGGCGGTGGGCCTGGGCCGACCGGGCACCGGAAGTCGCCTCCGCTCTTGGGCGGCGGCACGCCCGAGCTGCCTCAGCTACTCGCTGGCTACGAGCTCGTCCATGACCATGGCGGCCTCGCGTCGACGCTCCTCGTTCCCGTGGGTGTAGATCGAGGTCGTCCGTGTGTCGAGGTGGCCGACCATGTCGGCGACGTCGCGGACCGGAATACCCGCGTCGAGCATCGCGCTCACCGCAAGGTGCCGAAGGGCATGGAGCTTCACGCCGTCGAGGCCATGTCGAGACCGCAGACGGATCCACTCCAACGTGATGCGATTCGGGAACCACGGCGCGCCGCCGCCGTGCTCGGTCACCAGACAAGCGAGCTCCTTGTCCGCAGCACGTCTTCCCCCGTGAAACGTGCGGCTGAGCGATCGATCCTTCCCGGTGACCGGGTCAAGGCCGAGGTAGATCCGCAACTCCCAGAGGTCCGGTCCCTTCTGGCGAATCGATCCACGCATGCCGGCATGGTGGCCCCCGGGTTGGGATTGAGTTGGGATTGATGACCGCTGAGAGTGAGAGATCCTAGAGCCCGAGGTGGGATTCGAACCCACGACATCCGCTTTACAAGAGCGGCGCTCTGGCCAACTGAGCTACCCGGGCCGATGAGCGGGAATCTTAGAGGGCACTGCTGACTCGGCCGATCGACGTTCTCGGCCGACGCATTCTCAGCAGGTTCCCAGCCAGCACTCATCCGGGGCCAAGTTGACCCCGCCAACGTGGCCCGGTGACTGCGTTGTCGACCTTGAAGCCGATTCCGCCCGCCGCTCGTGGCGAGGTGCTGGTCGACATGGTGCTGCCCGTGTTCAACGAGGCCCACGTGCTCGAAGCCAGCGTCGATCGGCTGCACCGCTACCTCGACGCCACCTTTACGTTCCCCTGGCGCATCACCATCGTCGACAACGCCAGCACCGACGACACCATGGCCGTGGCCGAGCGCCTCAGCGCCGCTCATCCTCAGGTCGATGCCGTCCACCTCGATGCCAAGGGTCGGGGCCGGGCGCTCAGGGCGGCGTGGTCGGTTCTCGGCGGGTGCACGGCGCCCGGTTGCGTCGCAGCCTCAAACGTGAGCTCATCTCGCGGATCTACAACCGGCTGGTAAGGCTGGCCCTGCACACGCGGGTGCGGGCGGCGTGTACATCGGTCACCAATGCCTCGACCAACGGGGCCTTGCCGGCGACGTACGACAACCAGGTCTACGACTGCGCCGGACACGCCGACGCCCGGCGCGGCGCTGATTGAGCCGAATCGCCTGATCGGACCCGCGCCGGTAGGCCGCCAGGGGGCGGCCTACCGGGTGGTTGCTGAGTGTGGCGATCCCCATCGCTCGGCCGGTCCGGCGGTCTAGGTGCCGGGTGGTGGTCGGCCTCGGTGGCGTTGGCTGTGGAGGGTGTAGCCGGTGGGAGTGGTCCATGTGAAGCGTTGGTCGGCTTCGTTGGCGGTCATGGACCAGCCGGTCCGGTGGGTGATGGTGTGGTGATGTCGGCATAACAGCGCCAAGTTGTTGATGTCGGTGTCGCCGTTTTGATCCCAGTGGGTGACGTGGTGGGCGTCGCACCACGAGGCGGGTCGGTCACAGCCGGGGAACACACAGCCGCCGTCTCGGATCCTGAGGGCCCGCCGTTGGGCGGGGGTCGCGAATCGGACGGTGCGGCCCATCGATAGCAGGACCCCGATGACGTTGGTGGTCATGGCGGTCATCCGGGCATCGCACAGCATGTGCGCCAGATGCTCGATCGGCATCCGTAGATCGCCATCGGCACTGGTGATCGTCTCGGGGTCGTTTTCGTTGTACACGATCCCGAAATCGACCACCGGCGCCGTCGTGGCCTCGGGGTCGGCGGCGATGCCTTGTCGGGTCAGTTCTTCCAACGCCAAAGCCAACAGGGTGCTGTACGGCGGAACCTCGATGTCGGGACATTCGGCGTGATCAGCAATCGCCCGTCGCCACAACTCGTTCGCTCGGGTCTCGACCCGTTCCTTGAACCCGACGGCGAACTCGCCATGCAACTCGCCGCTGAACATGATCCCGTCGTCCCCCACTGGCGTGAACGCCAGCCGATTCAGAACGATGGCCCGATCGGGGTCATAGGGGCCGTCCTGATCCAACAGTTCGGCCCGACCCCGCACTTGGCCGTCCCACACCTTGAACGGCCGATCGGCCGCCTTCGCAATCCAGTCGTCCTGCTCGGCGGCCATCTCATCGACAATCCGCCCATTCGCTGCACGCGAATAGGTCTGCGCGTGTTCGAACCCGATCGACCCGGCCGACAGAGCCTCATCGACGACCCCGAAATGGGCCCGGAGTTTGCGGGCCACGTTCACCCGCGAACCGAACACCCGCGGATCGCCACCCGTCTCACGAGCCAACCACGCCCTCGTACGCAACCCGAACACCCGATCACACGACCCGCGGGCCTCGAGCTCGGCCAACACATGCAAATCAGCCGCATCAAACGCGGCCCGCGCCGACCACAACGTGCGAGCCGCATCAAACAACTCGTCATCCGACGCGAACTCGACCTCGCTACCGGCTGCCTTCAAGCAACTATCCCGAAGCTCCAACACATCGAACATACGATTGATATTAGACCCAATTTACCATCATTTCCACCCAAAACTCGATAGTTCTACGTAATTCTTTCATGATCTGGCTAGATCGGCGAGATGTGGCCAAT
>JAYUBX010000351.1:0-9961 GCA_043740665.1 Candidatus Neomicrothrix sp. | reverse complement strand
CGCCACCTGTAGGGCGACGGTGTGCACGCCCTGGCCCATCTCGGTCCAGCAGTGCCGGACCTCAACGGTGCCGTCCCCGCAGAACCGCACGACCGCCTTGGCGATCTCCTTGAAGCCGTTGCCCAGACCTGAGTTCTTGATGCCCAGACCGAGGCCGATGGCCTTGCCGGCGGCACGGGCGGCGTCGTAGTGGGGAGCGATGGTGGTGAGACACACCTCGGCTCCCCGGCAGCCGTCGTCCATGATCTGGCCGGGCCCCCACACGCGCCCGGGGCGGATCACGTTGCGCATCCGGATCTGCCACCCACTGATGCCGACCAGTTCGGCCAGCCGGTCGAGCACCCCCTCCATGGCGAACTGGGCCTGGTTCGCCCCAAAGCCCCGGAACGCACCGCACGCCGGATTGTTGGTGCGGGCTGCAATCGACTCGACGTCGATGGTTGGCACCTCGTAGGGGCCGCTGGCGTGGCCGGCGGCCCGCTCGAGCACCTTCATGCCCACCGACGCGTACGAGCCCGAATCGCCGATCATGCGGGCGTGCAGCGCGGTCAGCTTTCCGTCGGCGTCGCAGGCCGCTCGGTACTCGAGGCGGATCGGGTGGCGTTTCGGATGGATCAGCAGCGATTGCTCGCGAGGGAGGGTGCACTTGACGGGTCGCTTCAGCAGCCAGGCGGCGAGGGCGGTCTGCGCCTGGTTGCTCATGTCCTCCTTGCCACCGAATGCGCCACCGTTCGACACCAGCTCGACCGTCACCCGGTCGGAGGGCACGCCCAGCACCGAGGCGATCTGGTTGCGGTCGTCCCAGACGCCCTGACCGCCCGAGTAGACGTAGAGCGAGCCGTCGGCCTGGGGCACCGCGAGGGTCGACTCGGGCTCGAGAAAAGCATGCTCGATGCGCTGGGTCTCGAACACCTCGTGCACTCGGTGGGGGCTGGCCTGCCACGCCGCCATGGCATCGCCCCGCTGATAGGTCGACACGCTGAGCACGTTCGACTCGGTGCCCCACACCGCGATCTCGGGGTCTTCTAGGGCGGCCACTGGGTCGGTGATCACCCGCAACACGCGATAGTCGGCCTGCACCAGGGCGGCACCGTCGAGGGCGGCCTGCTTGGTCTCGGCGACGACGACGGCCAGGACGTCTCCCAGGTACGACGCGAACCCGCCGACCGGGATCATGACCGGCCAGTCGGTGTGGATGATGCCGACGCGCAGTTCGCCAGGAATGTCAGCGGCGGTGAAGGCGGCGACGACGCCGGGCGAGGCCAACGCCGGTGCGGTGTCGATCGCGAGGATCTCGGCGCGGGCGTGGTCGGTCAGGGCGAGCGCGGCATGCAGCATGCCGGGCACCACCATGTCGTCGATGTAGTCGCGGTCGCCGAGGGCCAGCTCGTCGCTCTCGTACCGGGCGCCGCGGGTGCCGATGCCGCCCCGCGGGATGATCTCGACTGGCGACACCGACCCGTCCGAGGTGGCGGCCAGCACCTCGACCGCGTCGAGGATCTTGACGTAGCCGGTGCAGCGGCACAGGTTGGCGCCGAGGTGGCGCGCCGCATCGTCGCGGCTGAGGGCCGTGCCCTTCTTGTCGACCAGCGCCTTGGTGCGCATGATGACCCCGGGCGTGCAGAACCCGCACTGCAGGGCCCCGCAGGCGCTGAAGGTCTGGGCGTAGTGGTCGCGCTCGGCCGGGTCGACGCCTTCGAGGGTCACGACCTGCTTGGCCTCCACCCGTTCGAGCGACACCTGGCAACTGACCACCGCCTTGCCGTCGAGCAGCACCGTGCAGCAGCCGCACTGCCCCGATGGCGCGCAGCCGTCCTTGGGTGACGTCACGCCCAGCTCTTCGCGCAGGGCGGCGAGCAGGTGAGGATGCCAGCCGCGGATCTCGGCCGGCGCCCCGTTGAGGGCAAAGGTGGTGACGGTCTCGTCGATCGCGGTCATGTCCGCCTCCCGTGCTCGTTATGGGTGGGCTGGCTGTCGGCCGGGTCGGCGGCGCCGTCGAGTAGCGGCCGGATCACCCCGCGCTGCGTGGCGATGGTGCCGTAGTGCTCGATCATCCGATACCGACTGAAGTCGAACAGGGTGCGCTTGTAGTCGTCGCACAGGTCCAGATCGCAGGCGGCGACGATCACTTCGTCGGCCTCGGTGACGCACCGGGCGATGACCTCACCCGACGGAGCGATGATCTGGCTCTCGGCCAGCGAGTCGACGCCTTCCTCGACGCCGCCCTTGGCGACTCCCACCACCCAGGTGCCGTTCTGGTAGGCGCCGGACGCCATCACCAGGTTGTGGTGGAAGCCGGCCAGCCGATCCTGATCGGGGTCGGGCGCGTAGTGCTTGGGCGTGTTGTAGCCGATCAGGACCAGCTCGACGCCCTGCAGGCCGAGCACGCGATAGGTCTCGGGCCAGCGGCGGTCGTTGCAGATCGCCAGGCCGACGATGCCCCCGAAGGCCCGATGGGCCACGAATCCGTCGGGGCCCGAATCGAAGTAGCCCCGCTCGAGGTGTTGGAACTCGCGCCACGGTTCGAGGTCCTCGTGGCCCGGCAGGTGCACCTTGCGGTAGCGGGCGGCCTCGGTGCCGTCGCGCTCGACGAGGACGGTGGTGTTGTAGTGGCGGGTCTGGCCGGCGAGGTCGGTCGTGAGCTCGGCGAACCCGAGGGCGAAGCCGACGCCGAGGTGCTTGGCCTCGTCGAACAGCGCCTTGGTGTCGGGCCCCGGCATCTCGGTCTCGAAGTAGGCGTCGATCTCGCGTTGGTCCTCGAACCACCAACGGGGGAAGAACGTGGTCAACGCCAGCTCGGGGAAGACGACCAGGTCAGCGCCTCGAGCGGCAGCGTCGCGCAGCATCAGCAGCAACCGCTCGACCACGTCGCCGCGCGTGTGGTCGCGTTGGACCGGCCCCATCTGCGCCGCGGCGACGGTGACGATGCGGCTCACCGGGTCGGCTCGAGGGGCTCGGCACCGGTCGCCAGGCGCACCATCACGTCGAGCAGGACGTTGGCGCCGGCTTCGAGATCGGCGGGATCGGTGCGCTCGGCGGGATTGTGGCTGATGCCGCCGACGCTGGGAGTGAAGATCATCCCAGCCGGGCAGACCCGGGCCAGCATCTGGGCATCGTGGCCCGCTCCCGAGGCCATGCGTCGGACCGACAGGCCGTGCTCGGTGGCGACGCGTTCGACCAGATCGACCACTGCGGGGTCGAAGTCGACGGGGGCGAAGCGGGCCAGGCGCCGGCTGGTCACGGTCACGCCCTCGGCGGCGGCAAGGCGATCGATGATCGTGGCCAGCTCGGACTCGGCCTGGGTGAGCACCGAGTCGTCGACGTGTCGCAGGTCGACGGTCAGTGTGCCCCGCGCCGCGACCACGTTGACGAGGTCGGGGTGCAGCTCGATACGGCCGACGGTGCCGACCAGACCGGCGACCCGGTCGGTGAGGTCGCGCACGGCGACGATGACGGCTCCGGCCACCAGGCCGGCGTCGTGACGATGAGCCATGGGAGTGGTGCCGGCATGGTTGGACTGGCCGACGACGGTGAACTGCTGCCACGAGATCCCCTGCACGCCGGTGACGACACCGAGGGTGATGCCCTCGGCTTCGAGCACCGGACCTTGCTCGATGTGCAGCTCGACGAAAGCCCGAGGGGCGGCCGCCGGGCTGGGCATGCCGCCGACGTAGCCCACCAACGCGAGCTCGTCGGCCAGTACCGCTCCGTCGATCGCGACGGTGTCGAGCGCCTCTTCCAAGGGAAGACCGCCGACGAAGACCAGGCTTCCCAGCATGTCGGGTGCGAAACGGCTGCCCTCCTCGTTGGTGAAGAAGGCCACGGCCAGCGGATGGTCGAGGGTCAACGCCGGTTCGAGGGACCCGTCGGTCACGGTCTCGATGACCGTCTCGATCACCTCGAGGCCGGCCAGCACCCCGAGGTTGCCGTCGAAGCGGCCGCCGGTCGCCACGGTGTCGATGTGCGATCCGGTCATCACCGGGGGATCGAAGCGGTCGGCCGGCCAGGTGCCGACCACGTTGCCCACCCCGTCGATATCGACGCGCAGCCCCAGGTCGTGCATCCACGTGACGACCAGATCTCGCCCCCGACCGTCGGCCTCGGTGAGGGCCAGCCGGCACGTGCCACCTCCGGCGATCGCCCCGATCTGACCGAGCGAGTCGAGTCGCTCGATCAGCCGACGGCCGTCGACGCGAAGTGGCGTGTGGATCGCCGTCATGCGCCGACCGAGTCGCGGGGTGGATCTGGATCGACCGTGGCGAGGGCGATGTCCTGTGGTCGCAGCGGCACGCGGGTCAGGTCGAGTCCGGTGGCGGCACGCACCGCCGCGATCACCGCCGCGCCCGACGAGATGGTGGGTGGCTCGCCGACGCCCTTGGCCCCGAAGGGTGCCCCGGGCTCGGCGTCCTCGATGATGGCGGCCACCCGCAGGTCGGGCAGGTCGAGGGCGGTCGGGATCAGGTAGTCGGTGAACGAGGGGTTCCGCACCAGGCCGTCGACGACGATGATCTCCTCCATGAGGGCCAACCCGACGCCCTGGGCGGCGCCGCCCTCGAGCTGACCCAGCAACTGGGTGGGGTTGAGGATGCGCCCGACATCCTGCGAGGTGGTCAAGTCGACGAGGCGCACCAGCCCCAGGTCAGGATCGACGTCGACCACGGCCCGATGGGCCGAGAAGGCGAACGACAGGTGGGCATCGCCCTGGCCGTCCTCGTCCAGCGGGAAGGTCGGCGCGTGGTGGTATTCGACCGTCTCGTCGAGCACCAGACCGCGGCTGGCCTCGACCACCGTGACATCGACCGGTGGTCCGAGATCGGTGATCGAGCGGATCCGGTCGTCATCGATCGCCAGGTCATCGGCGGCAATCCCGTGGTCGCGGGCGACGGCGGCCAGCAGCTGAGCTCGGACTGCTTCGGCCGCGGCCAGCACCGCGCCGCCCGACATCCAGGTCTGGCGACTGGCCGAGGTCGAGCCGGCCGAGCCGATCGAGGTGTCCGCCGGGTTCAGCACGACATCGTCGATGCCGAGAACCTCGCGGGTGATCTGCTGGGCCAAGGTGACGAAGCCCTGGCCGACCTCGGCACAGGCACAGGTGACGGTCGCGACCCCGTCGGCCAGGTGCACCCGAGCGGTCGAGTAGTCGTCGAACCCCTCCGAGAACGCGATGTTCTTGAAGCCGACCGCAAAGCCCACGCCTCGACGCAGATCCTCGGGACGGGTGGTGCGGCCGGCGCCGCCCGGCAGCGAGATCGGGTCAATCGGGTTCGTGGATGAGGTCGGGCGATCGTCGGGCAGCGGTGCCTCGGCGCACGTGCGGATCACCTCGGCCACCGGCGCGGTGCCGGTGATGACCTGGCCGGTGATCATCCGGTCGCCCGTGGCCAGCGCATTGCGCAGTCGCAGCTCGATCCGGTCCATGCCGAGGGCATCGGCCAGCTTGTCCATCTGGGCCTCGTGGCCGAACGCCGTCTGCACTGCACCGAAGCCACGCATGGCGCCACACGGGGGGTTGTTGGTGCGCAGGGCCCAGCCGTCGATGAACGCATTCGGTACTCGATAGGGGCCGGCGCCGAAACACGAGGCATTGGCCAGGACGGCGGCTGAGGTCGACGCATAGGCCCCGCCGTCGAACCACAACCGGGCCTCGACCTTGATCAGCGTGCCGTCGACGTCGGCGCTGTGGCGGTACCACATGTGGGCCGGGTGGCGATGAACGTGGCCGAGGAACGATTCCTCGCGGTTGTAGACCATCTTCACCGGTCGTCCGGTGTGCAGCGCGAGCAGCGCCAGGTGGATCTGCAGGCTGACGTCCTCGCGAGCGCCGAAGGCACCGCCGACTCCGGCCAGCTGAATGTGCACGCGCTCGGGGTCGAGTCCGGCGCAGGCCGAAACCTGTTCGTGGTCGTTGTGCAGAGCCTGGCTGGTGACGTAAAGCTCGAGGCCACCGTCGTCGGTGGGAACGGCGAGCCCCGATTCGGTGCCGAGCGGGGCCTGGTCCTGCATGCCGACGTCGTAGGTGCCCTCGACCACGACCGCGCCGGTCGCCGCCTGGTCACCGTGGCGGATCACCAGATGGCGAAAGACGTTGCCGTCAGGGTGGATGGGCGCAGCCTCGGCGGCCAGCAGTGCGTCGGTGAGCGGCGTCATCGGCGCATAGGTCACCCGGATCGCTTCGGCCGCTCGGCGGGCCGTCTCGGGGTGATCGGCGGCCACGACGGCCACGGGCTCGCCCATGTAGCGGACGACATCACGGGCGAGCACCGGCTGATCGGCGGTCTCGAGGCCATAGGTCGCCCGACCAGGTACATCGTCGGCCGTGAGCACGGCGTACACCCCACCGATGCGGAGAGCGGGGCCGATATCGATCGCGGTGATGCGGGCCGAGGCGTGCGGCGATCGACGGGTGTGGCCCCACAACATGCCGTCGGCGAACAGGTCCGACGAATAGGCGAAGCGCCCCTGCACCTTGGCCGCGCCATCGGGCCGCGGGGCGTCCTGGCCGATGCGCAGCGAGCGGGTGCGGACGTCGACCGTGTCGGTCATGGCCGAGTCTCACCGCGGCGCCGTACGGTGACCCGAACCGCCTCGACGACCCGTCCGTAGCCGGTGCACCGGCACAGGTTGCCGCTGATCGCTTCGCGAATCTCGAGATCGACGGGCTGCGGATTGGTGGCGAGCAGGTCTCGCACGGCCATGACCAGGCCCGGTGTGCAGAAGCCGCACTGCACGGCGCCGGCATCGATGAACGCCTGCTGGACATCGGACAGCACACCATCGCCGGTCAGGGCCTCGACCGTCTCGATGGAGCGGTCGACCGCTCCAGCGGCCAAGACGAGGCACGCACAGACCAAGACGTTGTCGATCGTGACCGAGCAGGAGCCGCACTCGCCCTGCTCGCAGGCGTTTTTGGCGCCGGGCAGCCCCAGTCGTTCGCGGAGCACGTAGAGCAG
The DNA here is from genome assembly GCA_043740665.1 of Candidatus Neomicrothrix sp. Taxonomy (GTDB): domain Bacteria; phylum Actinomycetota; class Acidimicrobiia; order Acidimicrobiales; family Acidimicrobilacustridaceae; genus UBA4742. The sequence goes on along the minus strand of JAYUBX010000351.1, from coordinate 3,011 downwards.
ACTCTCGCCCAGCCAGGCATCGGCCACCTCGTGCTCGACGTCGTTGACGCGCAGCTTGTAGGCCGAGTCAACCAGTTCGATCGAACGGTCCCCGGTGCTCATGCCGCGAAGATCCGGGTCAGGGCTCGCCGGGCGAGAACGCCGACGCCGTGGCGCCGATAGTCGGTGGTCGAGCGGTGGTCGTCGATCGGTAGTGCGGCGCGTGACACCAGGTCGCCGAACGTACCCGCCGTGCGGGGATCAGGGATCGTTTGGTTGCCCCAGTCGATGTGGTCGACGACCCAGGCTTCGGCTTCGTGAGCCCGCAGGACGGTGGGTCCCACCGAGCCGAGCCCGACGGTCACTCGCCGGTCGATCAGATCGGTCATGACGGCCACGCTGGCCACCGAGATGACCATGGCATTGCGGGTGCCGATCTTCAGGTACTCCTGCGGCCCGCGTGCGGAGGGTACGCGGACGCCGACGATCAGTTCGCCCGGTTGCAGCGCGTTGCGTTTGGGTCCGATGCAGAACTGGTCGAACGGAACCTGCCGACCACCAGCGATCGATTGCACCAACACGACGGCGTCGAGCGCCGCGAGCACGGGCAGGGTGTCGCCTGCGGGCGAGGCGGTGGCGAGGTTGCCGCCGATGGTTCCGGCATTGCGGATCTGGGGCGATCCGACGGTGCGGGCCGCCTGAGCCAGACCGGGTACCAACTCGGCCAAGTCGGGCTGACCCAGGTCGGCGTAGGTCAGGCCGGCGCCGAGCTCGACGTGGCCGTCGTGGTGTCGCCACTGACGCAAGCCATCAACCCGGTCCAGCGCGATGACGGTGCCGAGCGGATGGCGGCCGGCGTTGACCGCCACCATCAGATCGGTACCCCCGGCGAGCAAGGTCGCTGCGGGTTGGGCGGCGAGGGCGGCGAAGGCTTCGTCGAGCGATCGGGGGAGCAGGACGGTCACCCCCCGATTGTCGGAGCACCTTCAACAGTTTGTCAACGTCAACCAGGTCCCAGCGTCGAGTGTTCACGACGACGAAACACGGGTCGATCCTCGGGCGGACCGAGGGTCGACGATGAGGTCACGAACCCGGGTCGTCCCGATCGGCCCACCATTCGGCCCAGGTGGTCGCCGTTCGGTAGGGGGACGAGTCCATCCCGGCTTGATGGTCGGCCGCATCGACGGTCGCCCAATTCGGCCGGCGCAGGGTCTCCGCATCGTCGTGGTCGATCCAGATCGCGGGCAGCACGACCCACCGCGAGCGGCCCCGATGGACGTGGTCGCCCAGCGCGGCACCCCACCACGCGTAGCTCGACTTGCTCATCACCAGGTGGTCGCATTCGGCCAGGCGGATCAGATCGGCGACCGTGGGATCCGGATGACCGGCCGGTCCCCGAATCCTGATCGACCTGGTAGCCGTCGGCTTCGAGTAGACGGGCGAAGCCCGCGACGAACGCGGCATCGGCACCGATCACCCGAAAGACCGGTTCGACGACCAGAGCCACCATGGTGTCGAGGGCATGGCGATAGTACGCGGGGCCCAGCGCCCATCCCTCGGTGAGGTGGTCGCCGCGACGGAGGTGGATGCCCACGACCGAGCCCGACGGTTGGTCGGTCAGGCCGACTTCGTCGCAGACCATGGCGGCGATCGGGTCGACCGTCCCCGCGTGCGCCCGACCATGCGAGAACCGAGTCGCCGGGCCCGGCTGGCCTGGGCCAGCAGCGGTGGGGTTCGCAGGTTTCCGCCCGACCAGAGCTGCCGAGGGGTGGCGGCGACCCATCGGTCACCCAGGCACGGACCCAGCACCGGCTGCGGCGTCCAGCCGCCGTCGAACCGCAAGGGGACACCGAGCCGACGAGCCAGGGCGAAGCCGGCGGCGAACTGGAACAGCTGATTGCCCACGCCCCGGTGGGTACGGACGATCACCGGGCGGGTGGCCATGGCGGGTCAGTGGTCGTCGCAGCGTTCGAGGATCGCCCGCGTGGCCGAGCAGCCGATGCGGGTCGCGCCGGCGTCGATCATGGCCAGCGCAGTGGTGAGGTCACGGATGCCGCCGGAGGCCTTCACCCCCACCGGCCGGCCGGTGGTCTGGACGATCGAGGCGAGAACGCCTACTGCTTCGACCGTGGCCCCACCGCTCGGATGGAAGCCGGTGGACGTCTTCAGGAAGTCGGCGCCGCCCTCGATGGCGGCACGGCACACGCCATCGAGCTCGACGGCCGACAGAGCCGCCGACTCGACGATCACCTTGAGGATGCCGCTGACCGCGGCTCGAACGTCGGCCACGTCGGCCTCGACGCCGGCCCAGTCGTGATCCTTCACCTGGCCGAGGTTGACGACCATGTCGAACTCGGTCGCGCCCTCGGCCTGAGCCCAGGTCGCTTCGGCCGCCTTGACGCCGGTGACATGGGCGCCGGACGGAAACCCGATCACCGTACAGACGGCGAAGGTGCGGTCGGGTAAGGCGCTGACCACGGGAACCATCGTGGGCGACACGCAGGCCGCGGCGACACCCAGTTCGGCGGCTTCGCCGGCCAATCGGTCGACCTGTTCGGGGGTTGCCTCGGGGGTGAGCAGGGTGTGATCGATCATGGCGGCCAAATCGGCCCGGCTGATCATGGTGACCGCGGGGATGGTGTCGTGGTGCCGGATGGTTCGGACGGAGCGGTTGCGAGGGCGGCGACGAACAACCCGAGGAACACCACGATCTCGTCGGCCGCGGCCCGGCCGACGGCCATCACCTCGTCGTGCGATAGCGGCTCGCCCAGTCCGGCGGCCCGGTTGGTGACCAGGCTGACCCCGGCGACCCGCACGCCGAGATGGCGGCTGGCAATCGTCTCGCAGGCCGTCGACATACCGACCAGGTCGGCGCCGATGGTAGCCAGCATCCGAATCTCGGCGGGGGTCTCGAAGCTGGGGCCGGCCAGGCCGGCATAAACACCTTCGGCCATGCCCGGCCGCACGGCGGCGGCCTGACGTCGCCACTCGGGGTCGTAGGCCGCACTGAGGTCGACGAACGACGGCGGCGG
>JAYUBX010000350.1:0-4688 GCA_043740665.1 Candidatus Neomicrothrix sp. | reverse complement strand
CCACCATTCGAGTCAGCACGGTCGTCGACGCGTCACCGGCCGAGGTCTGGCGTCAGGTCGAGCACATCGGTTCACACGTCGACTGGATGCAGGACGCGGTGGCGATCCGATTCACGTCGTTGCGCCACTCGGGCGTGGGCACCACCTTCGACTGCGACACCAAGGTCGGGCCGATCCGCCTGACCGACAAGATGGAGATCACCAAGTGGCAACCTCGCCGGGCGATGGGCGTGCGGCACGTGGGGCTGATCACCGGCAGTGGCGTGTTTACCCTGCGACCCACCCGCACCGGCGGCACCCGCTTCGTCTGGAAGGAACGGCTGCACTTCCCCTGGTGGCTGGGCGGCCCGTTCGGCGCGGTGATCGGTGGCGAAGTGCTCCGTCTGATCTGGAAGCAGAACCTGCGCAACCTGAAGCGCCTGATCGAGGCCTGACCGACCAGGAACTCAGATGAGTCCCTTGCCGTTCACCAGATAGAAGTGCGCCGCCCAGACCCCACCCAGGGCGAACAGAACCGCCAGCCCGACGCACACGGCGACACCGGGCCAGACCTGGCGGGTGCGGCGTTCGAGTTGGAACATCAACCAGCCGGTGGCGAACCCGCCGACCAGTCCACCGATGTGCCCGGCGATGGCGATGCCGGGGATGGCGAACGTGATGACCAGGTTCAAGATGATGAGTCCGCCCAGCCCTGACTGCATGGGGTTGATGCCGCGGTCCCGTTGGAAGGCGAACATGGCGCCGAACAGCCCGAAGATGGCGCCCGACGCGCCCACGGTGAGGTTTCCCGGCGAGGCCAGCATGACGGCGAAGCTGCCGGCCAGCAACGACGCCACGTACAGCGACAGGTACCGGGCATGGCCCAAGACCCGTTCGAGCTGCGCGCCCACCAGCCACAGCACCAGCATGTTCATGCCGATGTGGATGATGCCCGCATGCATGAAGCCACTGGTGACCAGCCGGTACCACTCGCCCGCCGCCACACCGACCAGCGGTCCCCCACGCGTGAACTGACCGACGCCGAACAGGGCGAAGTTGTCACTGATCCGGCCTCCGCCGCCCATCAGCGTGCCACCGTTCGCCAGCACGGCGAGGAACGCCAACACGTTGAGGGCGATGAGCCCCTGGGTGACGATCGGCTGCACGTCGAGCGACCGCACGGTGATGGTCGGGTTGGCCTTGACGAACTGCTTGGTGCAGTCCGGGCAGTGGAACCCGACCGACGCCTGCACCATGCAACTGGGACAGATGGGCCGATCGCACCGCTGGCACGACACGCCCGCCCGACGGTCGGGATGGCGGTAGCACGTGGTGATCGGGGACTGGACCGGCTGAGCCATGGCGATCGACCCTATCGGCGGGCCCGACCCGAGCGAACGCGGTCTGGCTGCTACCGACCGGTGAAGGTGGCTTTCCCGGGACCGTTCTCGAGGAACGAGCGGGTGCCGATCTGGCTGTCCTCGGTGCGGAAGACCTCGACGAAGGCGTCCTGCTCGATCTGCAGGCCCGACGCCAGGTCGGTCTCGAGACCCCGATCGATGGCCTGTTTGGCCAACCCTTGGGCGACCACGGCACCGGCGGCGAGCTGGGCGCCGTAGGCAATCGCCGCGTCGAGCAGCTCGTCCGGTTCAACGATCCGATCGACCAGGCCGATGGCCAAGGCCTCGTCGGCGCCGACCTGTCGACCGGTCAGGATCAGATCCTTGGCCCGGGCGGGGCCCACCAACCGAGCGAGTCGTTGGGTGCCGCCGCCACCAGGGATGATGCCGAGCAGGATCTCGGGCTGGCCGAACTTGGCCCGGGTCGAGGCGAACCGCACGTCGCAGGCCAGCGCCAGTTCGCAGCCACCACCCAGGGCGTACCCGCTGACCGCGGCGATCACCATTCGGGGGATGGCCGCGACGGCACCCAAGGCCTCGACGAACTGGCCGCCGATGTGGGCGGCCTCGACGGGTCCGCCGAACTCGGCGATCTCGGCGCCGGCGGCGAAGATGCGCTCGCCACCGGTGATGACGACCGCACCGGGCGGGTCCTGGTGCAAGCCGTCGGCGACGGCCCGCAGCTGGGCCAGGAGCGCCAACGAGAGTGAGTTGACCTTCGGTCGATCGAGGGTGACCACGGCGACGCCGTCGGGTCGCCGGTCGAGGTGCACCAGCTCGGCCACCGGATCGGGTGCCACGAAATCGGAAGCATCAACCATGGCTCCCGAACCTACCGCAATCACCCGACCCGCCTACTGTGAGCTATAGCTGGAGATTTCTAATTCCCACGTGTCCACACCACGGCCCTGGGCCGTTGCGCGGCGGGGCCAACTTCCTGGAGGAATACCCATGCTGAAGGAATTCAAGGACTTCATCACGCGCGGCAACGTGGTCGACCTGGCCGTAGCCGTCGTCATCGGCGCCGCCTTCACCGGCGTGGTCAACTCGTTCGCCAAAGACGTGCTCATGCAGTTCATCGCCGCCATCTTCGGCACGCCCGACTTCGCCAAGGTGTCGGTACAGGTCAACGCGACCGAGATCTACTATGGCGCTTTCATCAACGCCCTGATCAACTTCTTGATCATCGCTTTCGCCATGTTCGTGGTGGTAAAGGCCATCAACAAGCTGCAGCACCTGCGCAAGCGCGAAGAACTCGAAGAGGCCGAGATCACCGAGGTCGAGCTGCTCACCGAGATCCGCGACGCACTGCGCGCCCAGAACTCCTGAGCCCGCAACCGCTCGTTTGAGCTGATCTTGTCGCGGATCGGTGGCTACCCGGTGGATCCCGGCTCGTCCGGATCGACGGCCCGGTCGAAGGCTCGATCGAGCAGCTGATCGGCCGCTGTCCACGGGTCGAGGCGGTGCTCGATCACCGCGACGCGTACCGACTCGAAGGCAGTCCCGGATGCCACCCGAGCCACCCGTTCGGCCAGCCGAGCAGCCAGCACCCGCTCGACCTCGCCGGCCAGGCGCGCCGCTCGGCGCTCACCCAGCGCGCCCGTCGTTTCGAGGTGGACGCGGTGACGCTCGAGCTCGGCCCACAACTCGTCGACGCCCTCACCGGTCGACGCGACCGTGGCCACGATGGGCGGCCGCCAGCCATAGGCGCCGGGCCCCGGGGACGAACCCTCGGTCGTGGCCGACAGTTCGAGCATCTGCTCGAGATCGCGGCGGGTGTCCGCGACGCCGGGCCGGTCGGCCTTGTTGATGACGAACAGATCGGCGATCTCCATGAGGCCGGCCTTGTTGGCCTGCACCGCGTCACCCCATCCGGGGTTGACCACCACGACGGTGGTGTCGGCCTCGCCGGCCACCTCGACCTCGACCTGGCCGACGCCGACCGTCTCGATCAGCACCCGATCGAAGCCACAGGCGTCGAGCAGCCTCGCCGCCTGGGGCGTGGCCACGGCGAGACCGCCCAGATGGCCCCGCGTGGCCATCGACCGGATGAAGACCCCGTCATCGAGGGCGTGATCGCTCATCCGCACCCGGTCACCCAGGATCGCACCGCCGGTGAACGGCGACGACGGATCGACGGCCAGCACGCCCACCCGCAGGCCGGCGTGGCGGGCCTCGCCGATGAGCCCGTTGGTCAGGGTCGACTTGCCAGCACCGGGTGATCCGGTCAGGCCGACGGTGTGGGCCGCGCCACTGGCGGGGAAGGCGACCCGGTCCACGGCGGCCGCGCCGTCGCCGCCCCGCTCGACCTGCGTGAGCAGTCGCGCCACCGCCGCTCGCTGACCGCCGCGGGCCGACGCCAACAGCACGCCGGGTTCAGTGGTTCGCAGCCGGGACACAGACGCTCACACTAGGCCGACCCCGCCCAGTTTTGATCCGTTCGGATCAGGCGGCCTGACTGTCGTAGAGCTAACGTCGTTCACCAGGAAACGAGTGCAAGTCTGTCCGCCCCCACGGGCAGGCGAGGGTGGGAGGTCCGGTGGAAGCGGAACAGCTGCGGCTGATCCTCGGCGGGGAGCCCGGCGACGGACGAACAACCGAGATGCTGCTCGACGGCGACGGCCGCCGCCGGGTGCACCAAGCCGACTTCGATGACCTCGACCCGTGGGTTGATCACCTGGTCACCCTCGACCTGACCGGGCTTCCCAACGCCAGCCTGGTCGTCGGCGCCTTCCTGCATGATCGACGTCGTGACCCGGCCCGGGCCCTACAGCTGGCCGAAGCCGCCCGCGTCGACTTCGCCGCGGCCGACGACCCGGACGGCGTGATCCAAGCCACCCTGCTGCTCGGCCATCTGGCCTGGTGGGTCGGCCGGACCGACGAGGCCACCGCCTGGTGGGGTCAGGCGGGCGGGCTGCCGACCGAACCCGCCAGCCCAGCCGGCCTCGCCCCGCTGCAGGCCGCCGACGAGCTCATCGCCAGCGGTCACCTCAGTCAGGCCGTTCCCGAATCGCACCGCGCCTACGCCATCACCGTGGCCGAGGGCTCGGTGCTCGACGAGGCCCACGCCACCCTGTTCAGCGGTCTCGTCGCCATGGAATCCGGGGCGCTCAGCCGTTCGGTCGAGACGCTCGAGATGGCCGACGATCTGTTCGCCGAGATCCCCGAACCCCGAGATGCGGCCCTCTGGCCGCTCGTCGCCATGGGGTTGGGCGAGATCGCCGCCCGCCGGGGCCAGGTCGAACGCGCTCTGGATCAGTTCGCCCTGGCCGCCCGACGGGCCGTCGAGGTCGACCTCCCGGGTTTGGC
>JAYUBX010000349.1:0-6994 GCA_043740665.1 Candidatus Neomicrothrix sp. | reverse complement strand
GTCGCCCGGGCCACCCAGACGTCCTGCTCGTCAGCGATCTCGTCGTTCACCCGAGGGTTCGAATCACCGACCAGCGCACGGGCATGCTCGAAGCTGATCGCCCCTGACGACAACGCGTCGTCGACCGCACCCAACGTCGAACGCAACTTCGACCCGACCCGCACCCGAGCCGACACCGTGCGCCGATCGCACCGGGTCTCGTGAGCCAGCCACGTGGCCGTGACCGATCCGTACTGGCGATCGCAGACCTTGCGGGCCTCGAGCTCGCCCAACAGATGACATTCGGCGGCTTCGAACGCCGCTCGGGCCGTGGCCATGTCGACCGCACCCGCCAACAGTTCGTCGTCCGACGCGAAACCAACCTCGGTACCGGCTGCCTTCAAGCAGTCCTGCCGAAGTTCGGCTGTATCGAACATACGTTGCAGCATACACGACCAGATCAGCGGAGACAACTCTTCTCAAGAAAACCTCAAAGTCCTACGTCGATACCCTCCAACACGCCGTCCAGCACGGTGACGGCCGAGCCCCCCGATGCCGCCGATCGGTAGATCGCATCGGCCAACAGATGGGCGCGCAGGGCGGCGGCGAAGTCGGGAGTGGCCGTCTGCCCGGCCTGCACGGCCTGGATGAAGGCCTCATCGGGATTGCGCACGACGATGCCGGCGTCGCCCAGCGCCGCGGTCAGCTCAGCTCCCCCGACCTCGCCCTCGTCGCCCCCGGACCGGGTCCAGTGGACGGGGCCCCACACGTCGTCCTCGAGCCAGAAATAGCCCCGTTCGCAGAACACCTCGACGCGCCGCAGGCTCGGCCGTTCGAGCAGGTCGTGCCAGATCGAGATGAGCGACCCGAGCGCGCCTGATTCGAACTCGAGGGTGGCGGCGACGACATCCTCGATGCCGGCGATGTCGTGGAACTCGCTCGATCGCCCGCTGACGCCAGTGACCGGCCCGAGCATCCACTCGAGGATGTCGAGGTCATGGATCGAGTGCTCCAGCAGGGCGCCGGACCCCGCCTTGGCCGGATCGGCCCGCCACGTCGAGCCGTACTGGCCCTGCACCGGGATGTACTGGTCGTCGCGGAACACCACGCTCATCACGCGACCGCTCTCGGGCTGCGAGATGAGGTGGCGCAGAAATAGGAACGCGGGCGAGTCCCGCAGCACCAGACCGACCTGGTTGACGACACCCGACTGCTGCACCGCATCGACCATGGCCAGCGCCGAATCGAGTCCGACGGCCAGCGGCTTCTCGCAGAACACGGGCAGGCCGCGGGCGATGACCTCGGCCACCATCGGAGGATGCTCCGATGTCCACGTGCACACGTACACCGCGTCGACGGCGTCGAGCAGTTCGGCGCTGGTGGCGGCGACGGCGGCTCCACTGGCGGCGGCGAACCCTTCGGCTTTCACCGGATCGGGGTCGTACACCATCACGATCTCGGCGTCGGCGCCCGACGTGTGCAGCATCTTGCCGTGGTAGTGGGCGATGAAGCCACCCCCGATGAACCCCACTCGTGTCGTCATGAGCGGTCAGGTTAGGACCCCATGTGCGATCGTGGGAGCTGTCCTTCCCTGCGGCCCCGAGCCGCACGACGATCGGGAACGCCGTGCCCAAGGTCAGCACCCAACACAAGGACGCCGTACGACGCCGGATCCTCGACGCCGCGCTGGTCTGCCTCGAACGCAACGGCTATCAGGACGTCACCACCCGCGAACTGCTGGCCGAGGCCGGGCTCTCGACCGGCACCTTCTACAACTACTTTCCGTCGAAGGAGGACCTCTACGAGGCGCTGGCCGAGGAAGCACTGGCCACCGACGTGGCCCGCATCCTGAACCGCGGCAGTCACGGCATCGCCATGGGGCCAGGCCTGCTGACGTTCTTGCAGCAGATCTTCGCCAACCCGACGACGGCGACGGCAGTGTCGAGCCTGCGATCGCGGGTGCCCACCAATCCAGCCGCGGCCGACGCGGTGGCCCGGCTGAACCGCTACGTGGTGGCCACGCTGACGCCTCTGGTGCAGGCGTCGGCCGACGAGGGGTTCCTGCGGCCCGACGTCGACGCCGAGGCGCTGGTCGAGCTGATCGACCTGGTGTGGGACGGCATGGGCCGCCGCCAGGCCCAGACCACGTTCGAGACCAACTACGCCCGCGTGGCCCGCACCATGTTGCAGCTCTTGCTCGACGGCGCCGTCTCGCCCGCTCGCCGCCGTGAGGTACCGAACGCGTAGTCGGCGACCCGATCTGGGTCGCGACTGAGAATATCTGGGAATGTCGGGAGGAATCCCCCGGTTGAGTGGGTGTAATCACGTAATCCCATTTGCGGGATTCGGAGACACCCACCGTTGGAGACCCCCCATGGCTGACCAGATCGCCCTCACCCTGCCGGTGCTACCCCTGACCGCCGGCGTCGTGCTGCCCCAGATGGTGGTCACCATCGCCCTCGAGACCGACGAGGCCAAGGCCGCGGTCGAGGCCGTCGGCGACGACGATCGTCTGCTGCTCGTGCCCCGCATCGACGACCGCTACGCACGGGTCGGCGCCATCGCCCACATCGAGGACCGCGGCCAGTTGCCCAACGGCACGCCCGCCCTGGTCGTGCGGGCCGAACGTCGGGCCCTCGTCGGCAGTGGCGTGATCGGAGCCGGCGATGCCCTCTGGGTGCAAGCCGATCCGGTCGACGACGAACCGGTCACCGAAGCGGTCGAGGTGCTGGCGCGCGAGTACCGCGTTGCGGCCGGCCTGTTGCTCGAGCGCCTGGGCGGGCGGCGCATGACGGCGATGCTCCGCGACGTCGAGTCGCCCTCTGACCTGGCCGACACCGCCGGTTGGTGGCCCGAGCTGACCCTTGAGCGCAAAGTCCAACTGCTCGAGACCATCGATGTCGCCGAGCGGCTGAGCCTGGCTGTCGCCTGGGTGAAGGAGGCGCTGGCCGACGCCGAGCTGTCCGACCAGATCCGCACCGATGTCACCGATGGCATAGAGAAGAACCAGCGCGAGTTCCTGCTGCGCCAGCAGTTGGCCGCCATCCGCAAGGAGCTGGGCGACGACGGCAGCGAGGACGACGCCGTCGCCGATTACCGCGCCCAGATCGCCGAGCGTGAGCTGCCCGCCGACGTGCGGACATCGATCGACCGGGAGATCGATCGACTCGAACGCACCAGCCCGCAGGCCGCCGAGCACGGGTGGATCCGCACGTGGCTCGACACCATCATCGAACTGCCGTGGGGGGTGCGATCCGACGACCAGCTCGATCTGGTGCACGCCCGCACCGTGCTGGACGCCGACCACACCGGGCTGGACGAGGTCAAGGACCGCATCGTCGAGGAGCTCGCCGTGCGCAAGTTGCGCATCGAGCGCCAGGCTCACGACGACACCGAGTCACCGGACGAGTCGCCGGTCGAGATGAGCGACAAGACGAGCGACGTGGTCACACCGATCCGCTCGTCGAGCCGTCGTGGTCAGGCATCCATCCTGGCCCTGGTCGGTCCCCCCGGCGTGGGCAAGACGTCGCTGGGTGAGTCCATTGCTCGGGCCCTCGGCCGGTCGTTCGTCCGGGTCGCGCTCGGCGGTGTGCGCGACGAGGCCGAGATCCGCGGTCACCGTCGCACCTACGTCGGGGCCCAGCCCGGACGCATCGTGCGAGCGATGATCGAAGCCGGCACCACGAATCCCGTCTTCCTGCTCGACGAGATCGACAAGGTCGGCAGCGACTGGCGCGGCGATCCGTCCAGCGCGCTGCTCGAAGTGCTCGATCCCGCCCAGAACCACTCGTTCCGCGACCACTACCTCGAGGTCGACCTCGATCTCTCGGACGTGCTGTTCATCGCGACCGCCAACGTGCTCGACACCATCCCCGGCCCGCTGCTCGACCGCATGGAGATCATCCAGCTCGACGGCTACACCGACGACGAGAAGGTGGCCATCGCCCGGGACCATCTGCTGGCCCGCCAGCTCGACCGCAACGGCCTGCGACCCGGCGAGGTCGCCGTGCCCGACAACGTGCTCGAGTCGGTCGTCAGCGACTACACCCGAGAGGCAGGGGTGCGGAACCTCGAGCGCCAGCTCGCCAAGGTGCTGCGCAAGGCGGCGACCCGCATCGCCACCTCGACCGATTCGACTGATCCGACTGATTCGACCGACTCGCCGAACTCGCCGAACTCGCCGAACTCAGACAGGCCGAGCCTGACCATCGGATCCGACGACCTGCGCAACGCGTTGGGCCGGCCCCGTTTCACACGGGACGAGGCCAACCTGGTGGCGACCGCCGGCGTGGTCAACGGCCTGGCCGTTACCGGTGCTGGCGGCGACGTGCTCATCGTCGAAGCCACCGCCATGGAGGGCGAGCAGGGCCTCACCCTGACCGGTCAACTGGGCGACGTGATGACCGAGTCGGGCCAGATCGCCCTGTCGTTCATCCGGGCCAATCGCGACGCACTGGGCATCGACCGAGCCGCCCTCGACCGCCGGCTGCACGTGCACTTCCCCGCCGGGGCCGTGCCCAAGGACGGGCCGTCGGCCGGGGTCGCCATGACCACGGCCCTCACCAGTCTGCTGAGCGGTCGTCCGGTGAAGGCCGGCGTCGCCATGACCGGCGAGGTCACCCTGCAGGGCAAGGTTCTGCCCATCGGAGGCGTCAAGCAGAAGCTGCTGGCCGCCCACCGGGCCGGCATCACCACGGTCTTCATCCCGGCCAAGAACGAGCCGGATCTCGACGACCTGCCCGAGTCGGTTCGTGACCAGCTCACCATCCACGCCGTCGACAACGTGCGCACCGTGCTCGAGCTCGCCCTCGAACCCGTCGCCAATCTGGTGACCGCGCCCGCCGCCGCCTGACCCGAATCCCCAAATCCCCAAATCCCGAACCTTCCCCGCTTTTGCGCACCCTGGTGCGCATTTCCACCCAAGGTTCGGGATTTAGGGCGGGATTTAGGGCAGGAAGCGGCGGGTGAGCCAGTCGGTGAGCAGGGCGTTGAGATCGTCGGGGCGCTCGGACGGCGTCCAGTGGCCACAACCGTCGAGCTGGTGCATCTCGAGATCGTCGATGAGCTCGGGCATGCCCTCGGCCAACGCGGGCACCAGTACCGGATCCCATTCGGCCACCACCATCGCCAGGGCAGTCCGTCGATGTGAACGCCATCCTGTTCGGGGGTGGCCGCCCAGTTGCGGTCGAAGTTGCGATACCAGTTCAGCCCGCCGGTGAACCCGGTCTCGGTGAAGGCGTCGACGTAGACGGCCAGGTCGCGATCGTCGAGCAGAGCCGTGCCGAGCTTCGGGCCTCCCAGCACGCGCTCGAACGCCGAGCCCTCGGCGGTGGTGGCGGTGGCGGCGGCCTCGGCCACGATCTCGGGGGGACACCCCTGACCGCATCATCGACGTGAACAGGTTCGGGATGTCCCGACTGAGCATCGCCTCGGGCGCGTCGGCCTGCTGGAACTGCACGATGTAGTGGTCCTCGCCGACCAGCATGCGGAAGACCTCGATCGGAGCCATCGGCAACCGTGGGATGAACGGCGTGTTGACGCCCACGACCCAGGCCACCCGGTCGTGCAGCAGCGGCATCTGCCAGACCACCAGGCCACCCCAGTCGTGGCCCACGAACATGGCCTTCTCGATGTCGAGGGCGTCGAGCAGGCCGACCAGATTGCCGGTGAGGTGGGCCATGTCCTAGTCGGTCGTGGCCAGAGGCCGAGCGCTGCCACCGTAGCCCCGCATGTCGGGCGCGATCGCCCGGAAGCCGGCGGCACCCACGACGGGGATCTTCCGCCGCCACGAGTAGCCCAACTCGGGGAAGCCATGACAGAAGACCAATGCCGGTCCCTCCCCCGCCTCGTACACCGACAGGGTGGCGTCGCCGACATCGACCAGTCGGTGCTCGGTTCCCTCGATGCCGTAGGTCAAGGTGGCTCCGCTACTTCTCGGTGGCCGGGTGGAACCCGAACGACCCCGAGGCGACGATGGCTCGACTGAGCGGGCGCACCAACTCTCGCAGTCGATCGCAACCCGGTCGGCCGAGGTGGGCCCAGGGCGCGACAGCCAGCTGATCAGTGCGGTCCTCGACCGCCTGACGGGCACCGCGGCCCGTGTCGGTCAGGGAGCCGTCGCCGTCGAGCCAACCCCGCTGTTGCAGCCCGGTGATCGTCGCCGCCCATTCGTCGTCGGTACGGGCCCGACTGGTTTGCAGCACGGACGCGGGGATCTCGCCCATGGCGGCGTGCAGCACCAGGGCCTCGCACCCGTTGACGTCCTGTTCGACCAGACAGGCGATGTGGCCGTCACCCCGGTGCTCGCGCAACAGGCTGAGCGCGTGCCAGAGCTGCAGATGGGCCGGTTCGGGCCACTTCAGCGAGAGGTGCCCCGCCAGCAGCGGACGGCCTTCGGGGGCGCACACCTCCGACGCGGTTCGGGCCAGGTCGGCGGCCTCGGCCACCTCGGACCCGGTCAACACGTCGTCGCCCAGGATCCGTCGCAACGAGCCGTCGATGCCGGCCAGGCGGGCGTCGAGCAGGGCAGCCGGGGTGGTGATGGCCCAGGCCTCGGGGATGCATCGTCGCACCTCGGCCGGGGCGAAGTTGAAGAAGGTGGCGATCACGACCTCGGCCGGAACCGCGCCCATCGGCGCGGCCCGAGAGGCGAAGTAGCCCATACGAGGGTCGGTGACGCCCAGGGCGGCATAAGCCTCGACCGCCTCGGCCGAGAAATAGACGAGCCCGTGATAGGGCTCCAGCGTGCGGTGCTGCTTGTGGGCGATGGTGGCATCGACGTCGGTCATGGTCTCCCGGGATCAGATGGTCAGATGGTCAGATGGTCAGATGGTGGATCGCGGCTGCGGTCAGGTGTTCTGGATGCTCAGGCCGCCGTCGACGACGACGACGGCGCCGGTCGTGAACGAGGCCGCCGGCAGCACCAGCGAAAGGGTGGCGTGGGCGACCTCCTCGGGCTCGCCGTAGCGACGCATCGGTACGCGACGCCGAGCGAACTTGGTCTTGGCATCGTCGG
>JAYUBX010000348.1:0-1866 GCA_043740665.1 Candidatus Neomicrothrix sp. | reverse complement strand
CGACGACGATGCGCTGGATCACGTGGTCGAAGCTCTTGACCGGCGCAAAGCCGATGCGCAGGCGTGCTGCGATCTGCGCCGGACCGGTGGCACCGCCGTCGTCGACCGGCACATCCTCATAGAAGCCATCGTCGGCAAACATGGCGCCGACGGCATCGAGGTCGCGGTCGACGTAGAGGGTCGTCCAGAACTTCTCGACCAGGGCGACGTGTTCGTCTCGTGTGCTCATCCGCAGGACTCTAGCGAGCGCTCACCGGTGAGCCGTGGTGCGTGCCCCCTGGCAGACCGATGACGTCTGGCCCGGCACGCCGCACGAGAACGACAGGTCGACCGCGGTCTTGATGCCGGCGATCCGACCGGTCGAGCTGTACTGCCAGAACGACCACGACTTCCACGAACCGGGCAGGGCCGCCGGCTGTACCGCCGCGGTGTGGTGGGCGATCCACAACGGGTAGCTGGCGAACCGGCTGGTGTTGCCCAGGTAGCTGGTCCAGAAGCCCTTGCCCGAGTAGATGATCGGCCGGCGGCCGGTGAGCAGGGTGACTTCGCTCAGCCAGGTGGCGGTCCAGTTGCTGAGCGCCTTGGGCGACAGTCCGCCGGTCTCTTCGAGGTCGAGCACCGGCGCCAGTTCGCCGCGACCGTGCCCGGCACGGTTGATCACCGCCACAAATCGCTTGGCATCGCTCACCGCCGTCGAGGCCGGCAGGCGCGGCCGGGCGTAGTGGTACGCCCCGCGGAGCAGACCGGCCGTTTGGGCGCCGTGCCAGTCGGCAGTGAACCACGAGTTGGTCGAGACGGTCAGGGCTCGTCCGGCGCCCTCGGTGGCCTTGATCAGCACGAAGCGAACGCCCGACGATCGCACCAACCGCCAGTTGATGGCCGCTCCTCCGGGGTGTTGATGGGACGCGACGTCGATGCCCAGCGCAACGTTGGCGGTGGGCTTGGTGCGAGTGGCGGCCTCGGCTGGCGATGGGGGGTCGCTGAGCGACAGCAGGAGCCCGGCCACCAGTGACAGCACAACCAGGGAACCGACGATTGGGCTGCGTTGGCGATTGGGATTTGGGGACGTCGACATCGACCCTCCAGGGAGGCTTCGGCGATGCCCACCGGGTCACGATTGGCGATGGAGACGGTCTCTAGTCGGGACGTCACTGCACACCAGGCGATCCGGGCCGACTACCTGGCTAGTCCGGTCGCGGGCGTCAGGCGCGGATCCCCTGCGAACTTCGAGCGCTTCGAGTTAGTCCTCAGTGGCGGTCAGGCCGCCGGTGGGGTCGGCGCTGAGCCGCTGGGCCAGGTAGACCGGCACGATCGACAACATGATCACGACGACAGCCACGACGTTGACGGTGGGGAGCTGGTTGGGTCGGAACATGTTGTTGAAGATCCACTGCGGCAGCGTTTGGATGCCGGGGCCGGCGGCGAAGGTCGTGACGACGATCTCGTCGAACGACAGGGCGAAGGCCAACAAGGCCCCGGCGAAGAGCGCCGAGCGCACCAGTGGGAAGGTGATGTAGCGAAAGGTCTGGAACAGGTCGGCGCCCAGATCGGCCGAAGCCTCGTCGACATTGGGGGCCAACCGGCGGAGTCTGGCCACGACGTTGTTGAAGACGACAACGATGCAGAACGTCGCGTGGGCGACGATGAGTGTCGCGAAGCCGAGGTCGAAGCCGACTTGGCGAAAGGCCGAGTTGAGGGCGACGCCGGTGACGATTCCGGGCAACGCGATGGGCAAGACGACGAGGAGTGACACGGTGCTGCGACCGAAGAACGCAAAGCGGTGGACCGCGTACGACGCCAGGCTGCCCAGCACCAAGGCAATCACCGTGGCGACGAGCCCCACCTTCAACGAGGTGATGAGCGCCT
>JAYUBX010000347.1:0-2289 GCA_043740665.1 Candidatus Neomicrothrix sp. | reverse complement strand
TGAACTAACTTTTCTTGTTTTTCATATCTTTTCAATCTACGGTGCACGGCAGTCCGGGGAGTCGGGGCACCTGCGCATCGGGGAAGGGTGCAGCGGGCTCCGGCCCCCGGATCACCGGCCCAATCACGCCGCCGACTGCGCCTCGAATCGCACCCCGACCGCCCGGCGCGGCCCACTAGAGTTCGGCCATGACACGCCTAGAGGTAATCGGTGGCGGCCGGATGGGCGAAGCCCTCGTCGGGGGGCTGCTGCGGGCGGGGTGGGCCGAGCCGGGCGAGCTGGCCGTGGTCGAGCCGGTCGAGGCCCGGCGCCTCGAACTGGTCGAGCGCTACCCCGGGCTGACGGTCCTGGCCGAGCCGGTCGACGCCGACGGCGTGGTGATAGCGGTCAAGCCGGGTCAGGTGGTCGACGCCTGCCGCGCCCTGGCCGGGTTGGCCGTGGGTCGCGTGTTGTCGATCGCCGCGGGCGTGACCATCGCCCAGCTCGAAGGTGCGCTGCCACCCGGTGTGGCGGTCGTGCGGGCCATGCCCAACACCCCGGCGTTGGTCGGCGCCGGCGCTTCGGCCATCGCCGGTGGCACCGCCGCCGGCGAGGCCGACCTGGACTGGGCCGACAGCGTGTTGCGCGCCGTCGGCATCGTGGTTCGGGTCAGTGAGGCGCAGCTCGACGCCGTCACGGGACTGTCGGGGTCGGGGCCGGCGTACGTGTTCGTGGTGGCCGAGTCGCTCATCGAGGCCGGCGTCCTGGTGGGGCTGCCCCGGGACGTGGCCAGCGCCCTGACCATCCAGACCCTGCTCGGCTCGGCCCTGCTGCTGGCCAACGGCGGTGACGATGCCCCCACCCTGCGGGCCGCGGTCACCTCACCCGGCGGCACCACCGCCGCCGGCCTACGGGCGCTCGAGGACCGTGCCGTCCGAGCCGCCTTCATCGCTGCCGTCGCCGCCGCTGCCGACCGCTCGGCCCAACTCGGCTCTGCCTGATTACCCGTTTCGGCGCTGATTTGTTTCGCTGAGCGATACAAATCGGGGGTCGAAAACGGGTTTGGTCGGTGACGGGTAGCGTCACAGGGCTATGGCTTCGCGGTACGACACCATCTCCTTCCTCTCCGACTACGGCCTCGACGACGAGTTCGTCGGCGTGGTGAAGTCGGTGATCCGGTCGATCGCTCCCGATGCGGCCGTGGTCGACATCACCCACCAGGTGACGCCCTATGACGTGCGGGCCGGGTCGCTGACGCTGGCCCGCAGCGCGCAGTACCTCTGCCCCGGTGTCGTCGTCGCCGTCGTCGACCCCGGCGTAGGCGGCGAGCGCCGATCGATCGCCGTCGAGGTGGGCGACGGCATCTCGGTGCTCATCGGACCCGACAACGGGCTCCTGGCCCCGGCCGTTGGCCTGGTCGGCGGGGCCAGCCGAGCGGTCGAGCTGACCAACGACGACTACCAGCTGGCCGCGCCGGGACCGACGTTCGCCGGGCGCGACATCTTCGCTCCGGCGGCGGCCTACCTGTGCCAGGGCGTCGACCTGCTCGATCTCGGTACCGAGATCGACCCTGCCGGCCTGTTGCCGGGGGTGATGCCGCTGAGCCACATCGACGACGATGGAGCGCTAGCCGCCGAAGTGCTGTGGATCGACCGGTACGGCAACGCCCAACTGAACGTCGACCCTGATGATGTGACGGCCTTCGGCGAGCGCATGCGATTGCGGGCCGCCGGCGGATCGCGTACGGCCCGGCGGGCGGGCACCTACCACGAGATCGGGCCTGGCGAGGTCGGCCTGGTGATCGACTCGTACGGTCTGCTCTCGATCGTGGCCGACCGGCGTTCGGCCGCCGTCGAGCTCGGTCTCGAGCCCGGCGCCGCGGTGCACCTCGAGGCGTTCGACGACAGCCAGGAGGGCGACGCTCCCCGCGGCGTCACGACTCCCGTCGAGATCGGCCGACGATCCGATCCGGTCGTCGCCGGCCTCGACGCCATCGACCCCGAGGAGGACGCATGAGGAAGAGCACCACCATCGCCCTCGCCGTGTTGTTGATGGCCATCCTCGGCGCTGCCTTCCTACAACTGTTCCTGCTCGCCCACTGATCCCACCCGTTCTTGCGGCACTACACCCCCGTTTTCCAGGCCCCAAGTGCCGCAGGAACGAGGGCGAGCGGCAGGAAGTGAGGGGTCGGACGAGGGTGAGTCAGCTCGACGTGGCCAGGCGGTCGCGGGTGAACCGGCGGCCGTTGATCACCAGCAGGCCGATGGCCAGGCCCCACAGCAGAACGCCGACCAGGAACACGGCCACCAG
>JAYUBX010000346.1:0-4107 GCA_043740665.1 Candidatus Neomicrothrix sp. | reverse complement strand
TTCAGTTGCTGACCCCGCTGCACCAACGCGGCGCGGAGGTCGGCATCACGCCCGCCGTTGCGGATGTACCACTGGCGGCTGGTGACGATCTCGAGCGGGCGGTCGCCCTTCTCGAAGAACTTGACCGGATGGACGATGGGTCGAGGCTCGCCGTCGAGAGCACCGGCGTCGCGCAGCAACTCGACGATGCGCACCTGGGCCTGTTTGGCCGTCTTGCCGGCCAGCTCGGCGTACTGCGCTTGACCCTCGGCCGACGCGATCCACTCGGGTGTCTCGGACGAGAGGCGACCGGTGGTGGTGACAACCGACCGGGTGGGCAGTTGCAGCTCGCGCCACCAGATGACGTCGGTCAAGTCGCCGAACGTGCAGATCATGGCGATGCCCGAGCCCTTGTCGGGGTCGGCCAGTTCGTGGGCCCGCACCTCGACCTCGACATCGAACAGTGGGGTGCGCACGGTCGTGCCGAACAACGGCTGGTAGCGCTCGTCGTCGGGGTGGGCGACCAGGGCGACGCAGGCCGGAATCAGCTCGGGTCGGGTCGTCTCGATGTAGACGGGCTCGCCGTTGTCGCCGCGGCCGAACGGAATGCGGTGATAGGCACCCGGCATCTCACGGTCCTCGAGCTCGGCCTGGGCGACGGCCGACCGGAAGTCGACGTCCCACAGCACCGGCGCCTCGGCCTGGTAGGCCTCGCCGCGCTCCAGGTTGTGCAGGAAGCCGCGTTGGGCCACCCGGCGCGACCGAGCCTCGATCGTCGTATAGGTCAGATCCCAGTCGACCGACACGCCGAGGGCGCGCCAGAGGTCTTCGAAGGCTTCCTCGTCGACCACAGTGAGCCGTTCGCACAGCGCGACGAAGTTGCGGCGCGAGATGATGACCGCCTGCTTGCCTGGCTTGTCGGGCGGTTCGAACTCGGGGTCGTAGGGCAGCGCGGGATCGCACTGGACCCCGTAGAAGTTCTGCACCCGGCGTTCGGTGGGCAGCCCGTTGTCGTCCCACCCCATCGGGTAGAACACTTCTTTGCCGCGCATGCGCTGGAACCGGGCGACGGTGTCGGTATGGGTGTAGCTGAACACGTGGCCGACGTGCAGCGACCCGCTCACCGTGGGCGGTGGCGTGTCGATCGAGTAGATCTGGTCGCGCGTCTTGGTGCGATCGAACCGGAAGGTGCCCTGGTCGCGCCACCACGCGCCCCACCGTGCTTCGATCCCGTCGAGGTTGGGCTTGTCGGGGACCGACCAGTGGTCGACGGGGGTGGGGGTGTCGGTGCTCATCGCCCGCCAAGGTACCTGGCGTCGTGACCTGGCTCCGAAGCGGTATCGGCTTCGAGGCCCGCCGACCGCCGAACTACCCTGCGCCCATGCTCCAGTTGTTCGACACCGCGCAGGGACGAATCGTCCCGTTCGAGCCCCGCGAACCCGGCAAGGTGTCGATGTACGTGTGCGGTCCCACCGTTTACGGGCCGCCCCATCTGGGCCACGGTCGGTTCTCGCTCGTGTTCGACGTGCTGCGTCGGTATCTCGAGTGGAGCGGTAACGAGGTCACCTACGTGTCGAACATCACCGACATCGACGACAAGATCATCGAGCGTGCCGCCGCCGAGGACCGCCCGGTCGAAGACATCGCCCGTCGGTGCGAAAAGGTGTGGTGGAAGGCGATGGACGGCATCGGGGTCAAACGTCCGACTCACGATCCGCACGCCACCGCCTACGTGCCGCAGATGGTCGAGTTCATCGGCCAGTTGGTTGCCGTCGGCGATGCCTACGAGACGACCGATGGCGTCTACTTCCGCTCGCAGAACGTGCCCGACTATGGGCTTCTCGCTCGCCAATCGATCGAGAGCCTGCAGGTCGGCGCGCGCGTCGAGGCCAACGACGACAAGGAGTCGCCGGTCGATTTCGTGTTGTGGAAGAAGGCCAAGCCGGGCGAGCCGTCGTGGCCGTCGCCCTGGGGAGACGGCCGCCCGGGATGGCACACCGAGTGCGTGGTGATGGCCCTCGATCTGCTCGGCGACAGCTTCGACCTGCACGGCGGGGGACAAGACCTCGCTTTTCCCCACCACGAGAACGAGCGGGCCCAAGCCGTGGCCCTCGGGCACACCTTCGCCGCCCATTGGACCCACAACGGCTTCGTCGAGGTCGACGGCGAGAAGATGTCCAAGAGCCTGGGCAACTTCACCAACCTGCTCGACCTCATCAAGTCGAGCGACCCGCGCGCCTACCGGCTGCTCGTGTTGCGAAGCCACTACCGCACGCCGATCGAGGTCAACCAGACCACCATCGACGACGCCGGCGCCGCGCTGCGGCGGGTCGACGAGTTCGCCCGGCGGGCCGCCGAGTTGCCGGCGGGCGAACCCGACGACAATGTGCTCGACCAGTTCCGCACGCTGATGGACGATGATCTCAACACGCCGGGTGCCTTCGCCCTCTTGTTCACCCTGGTGCGCCAGGGCAACCAGGCGCTCGACGCCGACGATGATGCCACCGTGGCCACGCTGGCCGCGACCGTGCGCGAGATCGCCACCGCCGTCGGGCTCGAACTGGCCCGGCCGCCGGCGCCGACCGAGTTCGATTCCGACGCGCTGGCGCTGGCCCGTCAGCGAGACGATGCCCGGACGGCCAAGGAATGGGCCCGGGCCGACAGCTTGCGGGCCGACCTCGAAGGACTCGGCTACGTCGTCGAGGACACGGCCCGGGGTACGCAGGTCCGCCGGGCCTGATCCGATTCGGGCCGGCGGATTTGACCGGGACGCCCCGGTCGCGTTCGCTTGCCCCTGTGCGCCGATCCAGCTCCCGTGAGCGGAAGCCTCTCCCCAAGGGATTCGGCACCATCTGGACGACGGTCGCCATCGACCTGATCGGCTTCGGCATCGTGTTGCCGATCTTGCCGCAGTACGCCGAGCAGTTCGGTGCGACCCCGGCCGTGATCGGCATTCTCGTGGCGTCGTTCTCGATGGCCCAGCTCGTCTTCGCCCCCATCTGGGGCCGGTTGTCCGATCGCATCGGCCGCAAGCCGGTGCTGCTCATCTCGCTGTTCGGTACGGCGATCGGCAGCCTGTTGACCGGCGTCGCCGGCGGCCTCGCCCTGTTGTTCATCGGCCGGATCATCGATGGCGCCTCGGGGGCCAGCGTGTCGGTCGCCCAGGCGTCGGTGGCCGACGTGGCCGAGCCGCAGGACCGCGCCCGGCTGATGGGCCTGTTGGGAGCCGCCTTCGGTGTCGGCTTCGTCGCCGGCCCGGCCATCGGTGCCGTAGGGGCCCACTTCGGGCCCTCGGTGCCGTTCTACCTCGCCGCCGGCATCGCCTTCGTCAACGCCCTCATCGCCATCCGCCGCCTGCCGGAGACGTCCCCGGTTCGGCGTTCCCCCTCCCCCACCCCGTTCTTGCGGCGATCGGAGCCCGGAAACCGACCGCCAGCGCCGCAAGAACGGGGGGGTTCGGCCGAGATCGTCCGACTGATCACGGTGTCGTTCATCGGGATGATCGCGTTCAGCGGGTTCGAGGCCACCTTCTCGCTGCTGACCAGCTCACGTTTTGGGCTCACGCTGTCGGCCACTGGCGCGGTGTTCACCGCTATCGGCATCGCGCTGGTGGCGGTGCAGGTCGGCCTGGTCGGGCGAGTCAACAACCGGTTGGGCGAGTCGAGCACGCTGCGCGTCGGCCTGGTCCTGAACGCGTCTGGCCTCGGCTTGTTGGCGGTACCGGGTGGCTGGGCGACGCTGGTGCCGGCGCTGCTGCTGCTGGTGGTGGGCCAGGGTTTGATCACGCCGACCTTGTCGTCGGCTGTCGCCGGGCGGGCCGGGCGCGAGCGGGGTCGGTGGCTTGGTTGGCAGCAGTCGGCCGGCGGACTGGCCCGGGTGCTCGGGCCCATCGCCGCCGGCGTGATGTTCGGGATCCGGGTGGGCGCTCCCTACGCCGTGGGCGCGGTGCTGGCCCTGATCGCCCTGTCGTTGGTTCCGAGCGCTTCGATGACCGATACCACGTCGCCAGTGCACGGCTAGGGGTTGTCAGCCGACCAACCGCCGCACTACGGTGTATGTTACCGATCGGTAACATACTGAACCCGCATCTCGAACGAGTCGTTCGCGCGCCAACCGGGAGTCCTCCGC
>JAYUBX010000345.1:0-10052 GCA_043740665.1 Candidatus Neomicrothrix sp. | reverse complement strand
TGGGTGACCCGATGCGGCGGATCTTTCAGCTCCTCGCCGGTCACGGTCAGCCCGAGTCGCCGCCGTTCGACCTCGACAATCGCGGCAAGCGCAGCGTCGTGGTCGATCTGACTACGGACGGGGGCTCCGTGATCGTCAAGCGGCTGATCCGTGACGCCGACGTCTTTCTGACCAACTTGCGGCCCGAGGCGATCGAGCGGCTGGGACTGGGCCCCGAGCAGCTGCTGGCCGAGTTCCCGAGGCTCGTCTACGCCAGCATCAGCGGGTACGGGCTCGAAGGTCCCGAGGTCGGTCGGGCCGGCTACGACGTCGGCGCGTTCTGGGCTCGGTCGGGCATCGCGTCGATGATGGCGCCGGGCGACAGCCCTCCCCTCGGTCCGCGGGCGGGCATGGGTGATCACATCACATCGATGACGACGGTGGCAGGCATCTTGGCGGCCTTGCTCGAGCGCGAACGCACCGGTCAGGGTCAGCTGGTCGAGGCGTCGTTGCTGCGCACTGGCATCTACAGCGTCGGGTGGGATCTCGGCATCCAGATGCGCTTCGGTAAGAACGGCGCGGTGCAGCCCCGAACATCCGAGCTGAACCCGATGTGCAACTGCTACCAGGCCGGCGACGGGCGTTGGTTCTGGCTGCTGGGGGTCGAGGCTGACCGGCTGTGGCCCAAGCTGTGCGCCGCCATCGACCGGCCCGACTTGCTGGTCGATGATCGCTTCGCCACGGCCCGCGGCCGCCGTCATCACGCCACCGAACTGGTCGAGCTGCTCGATGCGGTGTTCGGGGCCACGACGCGTGACGAGCTCACGGCGCGGTTCGATGGTGACGACGTCTGGTGGGCACCGGTCAACACGCTGGCCGAGGTGTTGGTCGACCCGCAGGCCGTCGCGTCGGGCGCCTTCATCGATGTGCCCGAGGGGTTGGGCGCGCCGGCTCACCGGTCGGTGGCGACGCCCATCACGTTCCATGGCGGGGGCACGCCGAGCGTCGGTGGCGTGCCCGGCCTGGGCGAGCACACCGACGAGATTCTGCGCACGGCCGGCTTCAGCGCCGACGAGGTGGCGGGCTTCCGTGCGGCCGGCGCCATCGCCTGAGCCAACCGATTAGACGGGGTGGTCGGCCAGCCAGCGGTCACCGAAGGCGTACTCACCCTCGAGCGTCGCGGTCACGTCGTTCTTGCCGGCCCAATCGGCGATCTTGCCACCGACCAGTGGCACCTTCACGTGCATGGTGATGGTGACATCCTGGGTGCAGGTGTTGTCGCCGGGGGTGAGGCGCATGGTGCCCGACAGCTCGATGGGGGCGCCATCGACCTCGACGTTGAACACGCCGTCCCAGGTGCCGTCAGCGTTGGCGTGCCAGTCGTCGGTCTGGCGCATGGTGTTGGTGGGCTTGATGAACTTCTTGGCGAATCCCGGCAGGTCGACGTCGACCACCCGCGACGACTCGACGTGCAGGGTGTCGTCACCGGTGGTGCAGTCGAGGATCGCGACGTCTCGATGGCCCATGCCCTCGTACTTGGCCGTCGTGGCGTCGGCGTCACCCAGCATGGCGAGCACGGCGCCGATCGGAGCGGCGAAGGTGTGTGAGCGCGAAACGTCCATCCGGTCAGCCTCCCACACGCCCCCCACCACCCGGTTTTGACCCCCCCAATGTTTCGCTCAGCGAAACAAATCAGCGCCGAAACGGATTGAGGGTTAGGGCTCGAAGCGGGCGAGGGCGTCGAGGGCGGGGGCGGCGAGTTCGGGGCGGCAGATGAGCAGGTCGGGCAGGTAGGGGTCGGCGTTGTTGTAGACGAGCGGCGATCCGTCCAGGCGCGACGTGTGCAGGCCGGCGGCGGCGGCGACGGCGACCGGTGCGCACGAGTCCCACTCGTACTGGCCTCCCGAGTGGGCGTAGATGTCGGCCTCGCCCCGCACGACGGCCATGGCCTTGGCTCCGGCCGATCCGAGCTCGACGAGCGTGCCGCCGAGCTGCTCGACCAGCCACATGGCGGCCGCGGGGGGACGCGACCGGCTGACGATCACCCGGGGCGGTCCGTCGAAGGCCGCCGGTAGGGTCGGCGCCGGAAACGAGCCGAGCACCATCTCGAGGGCGGGCAGGGCAACGGCCCCGGCAACCGGCACGCCGCCGATGACCAACGCAACGTGCACGGCCCAGTCGGTTCGGGGCAGTTCGCCGAACTCGCGGGTGCCGTCGAGCGGATCGACGATCCAGACCCGATCAGCATCGAGGCGAACGGCATTGTCGCCGCCTTCTTCGGACAGCACCGCGTCGCCGGCGGCCAGCCGCCCGGCCAGCAGTTCCATGATCAGATCGTGGGCCTGTCGGTCGCCTTCGGCCTTGAGCGTGTCGGTGTCGACGCCCTCGGCCACGAGATGGCCACGCAGCCGCACCAGCAGCTCGCCGGCCTCCCAGGCGACCGACGCGGCCAGGGCGTGGTCGGCCTGGGAAACGTCGTCCGAAGAGTCGGTTTCGTGGCTATCGTCACGGCTCGGCATTGATTGTCGACCTCTCGAGTCAGCATTTCCCCTGGGAAGTGCCCGTACCCTAGGTTGGGCAACCTGATGGACTACGAACTCTCCAATCTGCGGGCGCTCGAAGCCGAGTCGATCCACATCATTCGCGAGGTCGCGGCCGAGTTCGAACGGCCGGTGCTGTTGTTCTCCGGCGGCAAGGATTCGGTCGTGATGTTGCACCTGGCGGTGAAGGCGTTCGCTCCGTGCCCGGTGCCGTTCCCGGTGATGCACATCGACACTGGCGAGAACTTCCCCGAGGTCATCGAGTTCCGCGATCGGGCCGTCGCCGCCCTCGGCGCCCGGCTGGTGGTCGCCTCGGTCCAGGCCTCGATCGACGCGGGTCGCGTGGCCGAAGAGACCGGCCCGCGAGCCAGTCGAAACCGGCTGCAGACCACCACGTTGCTCGACGCCATCGACGAGAACCGGTTCAATGCCGTGTTCGGTGGAGCGCGGCGCGACGAAGAGAAGGCTCGGGCCAAGGAGCGGGTGTTCTCGTTCCGTGACGAGTTCGGCCAATGGGACCCCAAGAACCAGCGGCCCGAGTTGTGGTCGCTCTACAACGGCCGTCACAAGCCGGGCGAGCACATCCGAGTGTTCCCGCTCTGCAACTGGACCGAGCTCGACATCTGGCAGTACATCGCTGACGAGAACATCGATCTGCCGTCGATCTACTACGCCCACCGACGCGAGGTCTTCCGCCGCGACGGCATGCTGCTCGCCACCGGCCCCTTCGTCACGCTCGCGGATGACGAGGAGCCGTTCGAGATGGTCGTGCGCTACCGCACCGTCGGTGACGCATCGTGCACCGGTGCGGTCGAGTCGGTGGCGGCAACGGTCGCCGAGGTGATCGACGAGGTCGCCGCCACGCGGATCACCGAACGGGGAGCCACGCGGGCCGACGATCGAGTATCCGAGGCGGCCATGGAAGATCGAAAGCGCGAGGGGTACTTCTAATGGAGATGATCCGGATCGCGACCGCCGGGTCGGTCGACGACGGCAAGAGCACGCTGATCGGGCGCCTGCTCTACGACTCGAAGGCCATCTTCGAGGACCAGCTCGAAGCGGTCGAGCGCACCAGCCGCGACCGGGGTGACGAGTACACCAACCTTGCGCTGCTGACCGATGGCCTGCGGGCCGAGCGCGAGCAGGGCATCACCATCGATGTTGCCTATCGCTACTTTGCTACGCCGCGTCGCAAGTTCATCATCGCTGACACGCCCGGCCACATTCAGTACACGCGCAACATGGTCACGGGGGCGTCGACCGCCGATCTGGCCATGGTGCTGATCGACGCCCGCAACGGCATCGTCGAGCAGTCCCGGCGTCACGCCTTCCTCGCCTCGTTGCTGCGCATCCCGCACCTGGTGCTGTGTGTCAACAAGATGGATCTGGTCGACTATGACCAGGGTGTCTTCGATGCGATCAAGGACGAGTTCCGGCAGTTCGCCACCAAGCTCGACGTCACCGACCTGACCTTCATCCCGATCTCGGCGCTCGACGGCGACAACGTGGTGCACCGATCGGCCAACATGCCCTGGTACGAGGGTGGCTCGCTGCTGCACCACCTCGAAGAGGTCTTCATCGCGTCGGACCGAAACCTGATCGATGCCCGGTTCCCGGTGCAGTACGTCCTGCGCCCGCAGAGCGGCACCCACCTCGACTATCGCGGCTACGCCGGCACCATGGCCGGCGGTGTGCTCAAACCGGGTGATGAGGTCATCGCCCTGCCGTCCGGTTTCGCCTCGACGATTGCCCGCATCGATGGGCCCGATGGTCCCGTGACCGAGGCGTTCGCGCCGATGTCGGTCGCCATCACGCTGACCGACGAGATCGACATCTCTCGCGGCGACATGCTGTGCCGGCTGCACAACCAGCCGCAGGTCGGCCAGGACATTGACGCCATGATCTGCTGGATGAGCGAGCATGCGCCGCTGACGCCGAACGGCAAGTACTTCATCAAGCACACGACGCGCATCGGTCGGGCCCTCGTCCGCAGCCTGCAGTACCGGCTCGACGTCAACACGTTGCACCGCGACCACGACGCCACCAGCTTGTCGCTCAACGAGATCGGCCGGGTCAGCCTGCGCACCACCACACCGTTGTTCTACGACGAGTACCGCCGCAACCGCGACACCGGCAGCTTCATCCTGATCGATGAAGCGTCCAACACGACGGTGGCCGCCGGCATGATCCTCGGCCCGGCGCAATGAGTCGGTGAGCGACACTCCCGTCAGCCCCAACGTGGTCTGGCACCCCGGTGACGTGGCTCGCACCGACCGGTGGCGGGCCGAGCACCTCGGCGGTGCCACGGTCTGGTTCACGGGCCTCTCGGGTTCGGGCAAGTCGACCGTGGCGGTCGCGGTCGAACGGCTGCTGCTCGACCGGGGACACGCGGCCTATCTGCTCGACGGCGACAACCTGCGCCACGGGCTCAACGGCGACCTCGGGTTCAGCGCCGCTGACCGCGACGAGAACGTGCGCCGCGCCAGCGAAGTGGCCCGGCTGTTCGCCGACGCCGGCGTGGTTGCCCTGGTGCCGCTCATCAGCCCATACCGAGAGGGCCGCGACCGGGCCCGACTGGTGCACGAGGCTGCCGACGTCGCCTTCGTCGAGGTCTTCGTCGACACGCCCATCGAGCAGTGCGAGCAGCGCGACCCCAAAGGTCTCTACGCGCTGGCCCGCGCCGGCGAGCTGACCGACTTCACCGGCATCGACGCTCCCTACGAGGCGCCTGACGAGCCTGAACTGGTGCTCACCCCGGCCGACGGCTCACCGTTGGCCCAGGCCCAGATCGTGGTGTCGGCCCTGGTCGATCTCGGCGTCGTCCCCGACTGACCGTCGCTGGATCAGCGTCGCCCTGATCGGCGTCCGAAGGCGATCGAGCGGCGCACCAGCTCGCGCACCTCGGTCTCGTCGGCACCGGCCGTCACGAGCCGCTCGACCTGCTCCTCGACCAGCGCGCCGTCGCCGTCGCCGTCGCCGGATGTGGCGGCCACTCGAACGGCGCCCTTGCGGAAGGCCTCGGGAGGCGCGACCGCGGTCACGAGGATGAGGCCGACCGCTGCCGTCGCCGTCACCAGCCCGAAGGTGATGGCCACGCCGTTGTTGTCGAGGATCGAGCCAACGATCATGCCGGCGATGCCGCCAACGAAGACGACGAGCACCAGCCGGCGGATCGTACGGGGAGACACAGGGGCTAGCGACGCACGAGCGGCTTGTACTTCAACCGGTGGGGCTGATCGGCTTCGGCGCCGAGCTCCTTGTGGCGGAAGGCCTCGTACTCGCTGAAGTTGCCCTCGAACCACCGCACCTGCGAATCGCCTTCGAAGGCCAGCACGTGGGTGGCGACCCGATCGAGGAACCAGCGATCGTGGCTGATGATGACGGCGCAGCCGGCGAAGTTCTCCAGCCCGTCCTCGAGCGCGCGCAGGGTGTCGACGTCGAGATCGTTGGTGGGCTCGTCGAGCAGCAACACGTTGCCGCCCTCCTTCAGGACCTTGGCCAGGTGCACCCGATTGCGCTCACCACCCGACAGCTCGCCGACCAACTTCTGCTGGTCGCTGCCCTTGAAGTTGAACGAGGCGACGTAGGCCCGCCCGTTGATCTCGCGGTTGCCGAGCTTGATGGTCTCGGCCCCGTCGGTGATCTCCTCGTAGACGGTGCGGCCGGCGTCGAGGGCGTCACGCGACTGGTCGACGTAGGCCAGCTGGACCGTGGGGCCGACGCGCAGCTCACCCTCGTCGGGCTGCTCGGTGCCGCTGATCATCCGGAAGAGCGTGGTCTTGCCGGCGCCGTTGGCCCCGATCACCCCGACGATGCCGGCTCGGGGCAACGTGAAGGTGAGGTCGTCGATGAGCAGCCGGTCGCCGTAGCCCTTGGCCAGGTTCTCGGCGTCGATGACGATGTCGCCCAAGCGTTCGCCCGACGGGATCACGATCTCGAGCTTGTCGGTGCGACCGTCAGCGGCCTTGGCTTCGGCCAGCAACTTCTCGTAGGCCGCCAGCCGGGCCTTGCCCTTGGCCTGACGGGCCTTGGGCGCCATGCGCACCCATTCGAGCTCGTGCTCGAGGGTGCGAGCGCGGGACGAGTCGGCCTTGTCTTCCTGCTTGAGCCGCTCCTGCTTCTGTTCGAGCCACGAGCTGTAGTTGCCCTCGAACGGGATGCCCCGACCGTGGTCGAGCTCGAGGATCCACTGGGCCACGTTGTCGAGGAAGTAGCGATCGTGGGTGATGGCGACGACGGTGCCGTGGTAGTTCTGCAAGAACCGTTCGAGCCAGGCGACCGACTCGGCATCGAGGTGGTTGGTGGGCTCGTCGAGCAGCAGCAGGTCGGGTGCGCTCAGCAGCAATCGGCAGAGGGCGACCCGCCGGCGCTCGCCTCCCGAGAGGGTGTCGACCGCGGCATCACCGGGCGGGGTGCGCAAGGCATCCATGGCGATCTCGATGGTGCGCTTCAGGTCCCAGGCACCGGCCGCTTCGATCTTGCGCTCGAGCTCGGCCTGCTCGTCACCCAGCTTCTCGTAGTCGGCATCGGGGTCGGCCCACTTGGCCAGCACCGCGTCGTAGCGCTCGAGCAGCGACGCGGTCTCGCCCAGGCCATCCATGACGTTGCCGATCACGTCCTTGGTCGGGTCGAGATGGGGTTCCTGTTCGAGCAGACCCACGGTGAAGTTGGGGGAGAGGCGAGCTTCGCCGGTGAACTCCTGATCGAGTCCGGCCATGATCTTCAACAGCGACGACTTGCCCGATCCATTGGCGCCGAGCACGCCGATCTTGGCGCCCGGATAGAACGACAGCGAGATGTCCTTCAGGACGTCGCGATCGGGCGGATAGAAGCGGCCGACCTTGTGCATGCTGAAGATGAACTGGGCACTCATGGCGGGAGACGTTACCGACGCCGCTGCTCGGGTACCGCATGCACCAGCTCCAAAACGCCGATCGCCCCGCCGGTGAGGCGGGGCGATCGGTGATTCGGTGGTGCGAAGATCAGCGCTTGCGGGCCGGCGCCTTCTTGGCGGGAGCCTTGCGGGCCGGTGCCTTCTTGGCGATGGCCTTCTTGGCGGGGGCCTTCTTCGCCGCAACCTTCTTGGCTGGGGCCTTGCGGGCCGGTGCCTTCTTGGCGATGGCCTTCTTGGCGGGGGCCTTCTTCGCCGCAACCTTCTTGGCTGGGGCCTTGCGGGCCGGCGCCTTCTTGGCGATGGCCTTCTTGGCTGGAGCCTTCTTGGCAACGGCCTTCTTCGCTACGGCCTTCTTCGCTACGGCCTTCTTCGCTACGGCCTTCTTCGCTACGGCCTTCTTGGCTGGAGCCTTCTTGGCTGGAGCCTTCTTTACTGGTGACACCGGCGCCTCCTTGGCGAAATGGTCTGCTGGTGAATTTGTAGCAGTGCCGAACGGTGAATTGGTGGTTTTGTTCTCGTTGTCGTCGTCGATGGGACGGGCGACCGTGCCGATCGGCACACCTTTTGGCAGAGGGTGTGACAAAACTTTCGCCTTGCCGTCGGTGCCGGGAACCAGCGCGAGGTCGATGCCACGGTGCGGAGCATCGATCGACCCGACCGTGAACTCGTAGGTGTCACCGATGGCCAGCAGGTCTCGCGCCCGTAGCGGGGGAGGTGTGCCCATCGACTTGAGCGGCACGTAGCAGCGCACATCGTCGACCACGGCATAGGCACCGTGTGAGCTGAAGATGATGACCTCACCCTCGACGACTGAGCCGACCGGATGCGAACCGACGAAGTCGACGAACGGAAGTAGATCGTTCACCTGCTCGCCGGGCTTGGCCGAAGCTCGTCGCCCTGGCGAGTTGCTGGTGGTCTCGGCTGATAGGGCGCGGTCTGATCTCGGACGCGAGCTGCTGCGGCCCGAGTCGCCGGCGTTGCGGCTGCGGCCCGATCGTCCCGAGCCGCTCGAACTGCCGGAGCCGATGGCCAATGAGGAGCGGCCTCCGCTTCGCGCTTCCTTGACTGATCGACGGCTGGCCGGTCCCCGCACGGGGGTTCGCAGCAGGAACACCCAGCCCAACCCGGGCACCGGCTTTCCGCCGATGAGGCGACCCTCGTCGAAGAGCCACGTGTACTGCCCGTGGAACTCCTGGAACGAGTCGTTGGACAAGATCATGGCGTTGGCCTTGTTGGCGATCTGCAGGACGAAGGCATCGCCCCGACCAATGGCGCCGGCGGGCGGCGACACCAACTCGCCCGCCAACACGGCGGCTTCGTATTCGGCACGCTCGGACGCATCAATGCGGTGGCCAAAGGTCGCGTCGACGACCACGGTCAGCTGATCGGCGGGGTGTTCGGCCAGAAAGGCCCGAACGGCTTCGTCGAGCTGGCGGAGACTGGGAAGAGAGCGGCCTTCGGTCGCAATGTTGGAGCCGTCGACGACGACGTAGTTGTGAGCCATGCGGAGATGATCAACCGATCTGTTGGGGGGAGCCCCGGAGCGGCCCGACCGACCGAGCGTCACACCGCTACGAGAGCGGTTGGCGCCGGATGCGACCAGGGCGGCGACCGGCGGCAACTTCGTACCGACGGGAACGTCCCGCTCAGCCTACGCTCCCGACCGTGACTGAGATGAACACCGACCCCACGGCCGAGGTCACCGACCTCCTCCAGCACCTGATCCGCAACGCCTGCGTCAACGACGGCCTCGACTCGTCGGGCCAGGAGATCCGAAGCGCGGACCTGCTGCACACCTACCTTGAAGGCACCGGCCTCGACCTCGAGAGCTACGAGCCCGAGCCGGGTCGCAAGAGTCTGGTGGCACGACTCGAAGGTCGCGATCCGTCGGCCCCCACGTTGCTGTTGATGGGCCACACCGACGTGGTGCCGGTGAATCCCGACGGCTGGCAGCACGATCCGTTCGGCGGCGAGCTCATCGACGGCGACATCTGGGGACGCGGCGCGGTCGACATGCTGAACCTGACCGCGTCGATGGCCGTCGCCGTGCGCCGGTTGGCCGAGTCCCGCTTCAACCCTGACGGCACCCTGATCTATCTGGCCGTGGCCGATGAGGAGGCGTTGGGCACCTGGGGAGCGCAGTGGCTCGTCGATCACGAGACCGACGCGGTGAAGGCCGACTACGTGATCACCGAATCGGGTGGCATCCCGATCCCGTCGCCGGCCGGGCTCAAGCTACCGGTCATCGTGGGTGAGAAGGGAAACTTCTGGTGCACGCTCCGCATCAGCGGCACGCCCGGTCACGGCTCGCAGCCCTACAAGACCGACAACGCGCTGGTGACCGCGGCCGAGGTCGTGCGCCGGCTCGATCAGTTCCAGCCGGAGACACAGATCCACGACGTGTGGCGCCAGTTCATCTCGGGCATGGGCTACCCGCCGGAGATCACCGACCCCCTGTTGTCGGCCGACGGGCTGATGGAGATTCTCGAAGGGCTGCCGATCGGTATGGCCCGCCAGTTCCACGCCTGCACCCACACCACGTTCTCGCCCAACATCGTGCACGGCGGATCGAAGATCAACACGATCCCTGATCTGGTCGAGCTCGCCGTCGACATCCGCACCCTGCCGGGCCAGAGCGA
>JAYUBX010000344.1:0-3154 GCA_043740665.1 Candidatus Neomicrothrix sp. | reverse complement strand
ACGATGACGCAGTTGTCGGCCCGGTCACGCATGACCTCGAGCTCGTATTCCTTCCAACCGGCGATCGACTTCTCGACCAGGATCTCGGAGATCGGGCTGGCTTCGAGGCCGATCGCAGCAGCCACCGCGAACTCCTCGTCGGTGGCGGCAATGCCGGTGCCCCGTCCACCGAGGATGTAGGCAGGACGGATCACCGCCGGCAGCCCGATGCGGGCCACGACGGCAATCGCCTCGTCGAGCGTGTGAGCCGTGCCCGAGGCCGGCGCGTCGAGGCCGATCTCGGCCATGGCCACCTTGAACTGCTCACGGTCCTCGGCGGTGGCGATGGCCTCGGCATTGGCGCCGATCAGCTCAACGTCGTACTCGTCGAGCACACCGGCCTCGTGCAGCTCCATGGCCAGGTTGAGCGCGGTCTGGCCGCCGAGGGTCGGCAGCAGGGCGTCGGGCCGTTCCTTGGCGATGATCTTGGTCAACACGGCCAGGTCGAGCGGCTCGATGTAGGTCGCGTCAGCGAAGTCGGGGTCGGTCATGATCGTGGCCGGGTTGGAGTTGGCCAGGATCACCCGATAGCCCTCGTCGCGCAGCACGCGGCACGCCTGGGTGCCCGAGTAGTCGAACTCGCAGGCCTGACCGATGATGATGGGGCCCGATCCGATGAGCAGGATCGACTCGATGTCAGTGCGGCGGGGCATCAGGCAGTCTCGTTCGTGGGGCTCGGGTGGGAGGTCGTTCTTGGATTCGCGTCCATGAGGTCGTCGAACAGCCCGAACAGGTAGCGGGCGTCGTGGGGGCCAGGACCAGCCTCGGGGTGGTACTGCACGCTGAAGGCCGGCACGTCCCGGCATCGGATGCCCTCGATGGTGCCGTCGTTCAGGTTGATGTGGGTGACATCGGCGGTGGCCAGCGAGCCCTCGGCCACGCAGTAGTTGTGGTTCTGACTGGTGATCTCGACCGCGCCCGTGTCGAGCCGGCGAACGGGATGATTGCCGCCGTGGTGGCCGAACGGCAGCTTGTAGGTGGTGCCCCCCAGCGCCGTCGCCAGCAGCTGGTGGCCGAGGCAGATGCCGAACACCGGCACCTGACCCAGCAGCTCGCGAATCGCGTCCACGGCGTGACCGACCGCGGCGGGATCGCCGGGGCCGTTCGACAGGAAGACCCCGTCGGGCTCGTGGGCCAGCACCTCGCGGGCCGAGGTCGTCGCCGGTACCACGACGACGGTGGCGCGCTCGCCCAACTGGGTGAGCATGCCTGCTTGATGCCGAAGTCGTAGGCGACCACTCGACGAGGGCCCGATCCGACGGTGTAGGGCTCGGCGCAGGTCACCAGAGCGGTGAGGTCGGTGCCGTCGGTGCCGGGCTCGGCGGCGGCCGCTGCGGCCAGGGCGGCGTGCGCGGCGGTACCGAACGCTCCGGGCATCGCACCGGCGTCGCGGAGATGACGGGTCAATCGACGGGTGTCGATGCCGGCGATGCCCGGCACACCGTGGCGACGCAGGAAGGCGTCGAGGTCGGCGTCGCTGCGCCAGCTGCTGCGACGTCGAGCCAGCTCCCGCACGATCACGCCCCGGCAGAACGGACGGGCGCTCTCGTCGTCGGCGGGGGTCACGCCGTAGTTGCCGATGTGGGGATAGGTGAAGGTGATGATCTGCCCGGCGTACGAGGGGTCGGTGATGACCTCCTGATAGCCCGAGAGCACCGTGTTGAACACGACCTCGCCGGTCGCGAGGGCCGACGGATCGCCGATGGCCTCGCCCTCGAAGGTGGTGCCGTCGGCCAGCACCAGCTGGGCTTCGATGATGGGGTGGCGGGAGCCGGTCATCGCTGGGCCTCGCCGTCGACCACGACGGGTTGCCCGTCGATGATGGTGTGGCGCACGCGGCCGGTCAGGGTGCGTCCCACGTAGGGCGTGTTGCGACTGCGACTCGCTCCCCCGGTCGCGTCGACTGTCCACGTCGCCGACGGATCGATGATGCAGAGGTTGGCCGCGGCCGCCGAGTTGGGGGCCGCGGTCGGCTCGATCCGCGAGGCATAGGCGCCCAGCCCGCCGATGATGGCCGCCGGTTGCCACGACATCAGGGCCAGGATCTGCGCGATGGGCAGGTCGAGTTCGGTGAGGGCCAGGGCCAGGGCCGTCTCGAGACCCAGCATGCCGGGGGGCGCCTGATCGAACGGGGCATCCTTGGCCTCGGGGGTGTGGGGCGCGTGGTCGGTGGCGATGGCATCGATCGTGCCATCAGCCAGGCCGGCCCGGATCGCGGCGACATCGGCATCGGTGCGCAGGGGCGGGTTGACCTTGAACACGGGGTCGTAGCTCGCCACGGCGGCGTCGGTCAGGGTGAAGTGATGGGTCGTGGCTTCGGCGGTGACGTTCATGCCGATCGCCTTGGCCGACCGAACCAGCTCGACCGATCCGGCCGTCGACAGGTGCTGGAAGTGGATCTTGGCACCAGTCAGGCGGGAGAGGGCCAGGTCGCGCGTGACCATGAGCTCCTCGGCCTCGGCCGGGATGCCGGCGATGCCGAGCTTTGACGACCACGCGCCTTCGTTCATGTGGCCGCAGGCCGCCAGCCGGTTGATCTCGCAGTGCTGGGCCAGCGTGACATCGAGGCTGCTGGCGTACTCCATGGCCCGCCGCATGAGCAGGTCGTCCTGCACCCCGCTGCCGTCGTCGGTGAACAACCGGACGTGACCCACCCGGCGCAGTTCGGCCATGGGCGCCAACGCCTCGCCGTTGCGGCCGACCGTGATGGCGGCCGACGGCTCGACGTGGCAGAGGGAGTCATCCTCGGCCCGTTGACGGACCCAGTCGATGACCTCGAGCGAGTCCATGGTCGGATCGGTGTTGGGCATGGCGACCAGAAAGCCGTACCCACCGAGCACCGCGGCGCGCGATCCAGTCTCGATGGTCTCGGCGTCTTCGCGTCCCGGCTCGCGCAGGTGGGTGTGCACATCGACCAGAGCCGGCGCGACGACGCAGCCGCCGGCGTCGAGCACCTTGGCGCCCTGAGGTACCTCGAGGTCGGGCTCGACCACCCGGATGCAGCCGCCCTCGATGCCGACATCGGCGACCCGCTCGCCGGTCTCGTCGACCACGCGGCCACCCTTGATCACCAGGTCAAGCACTGACGGTCTCCTCCTCAGCTGATTCGTTCTCA
>JAYUBX010000343.1:0-9555 GCA_043740665.1 Candidatus Neomicrothrix sp. | reverse complement strand
TGCGACCGATGGCGGCCAGCTGCGCGTCCAGTGCTTCGACGGTGCCCGCCGCCGGGCTGTCGGCCACGGCGGCGGCCTGTGGATCGACGAGTTGGCGCTGGCGTTGGATATCGGCGAGGTCGAGCGGGCCGCGGGCCGCGGCCAGGTCATGGCCGGCCTGGGCGATCTTCCAGCACTCGTCGACGCCGGCGGTGATCCGGTCGGCGATCGTGGCCAGGCGGTCGTGCAGTGGGCCGGCGGGCGCTCGGTTGAGGGCCCGGCCGAACTGCTGCTGCGCGGCCTGGGCTTCGTGCACGAACCCGCGCCAGGGCTCGCGGAGACGGGACGGCTCGACTCGCGGTCGGCTCGCGTTGCGGGGCACGGCGACCCCGACACGGACCGCCCAGGCCAACGCGCCCACACCCGCGGCGGCGACGACTGGCAACCCGACGAGAATGGCCCCCGACACCCCGATCCCGGCCAGCAAGATGCCGGCCGGCGATGTGATGGCCCGGGCGACCGGGGGGCTCAGGAAGCGATCGCGCAGCGACAGGTGGGCCACGGTCAGAAGTTGCTCACCACAGCCGTGAAGACCTTGGTGATGCTCTTGGGATCGCTGGCGTCGTAGGACGCACCGTTGGTGGCCTGGGCCAGCTGGGTCAGCACGCCGAGGTCGGCGTCGGCGCCGTAGCCGATGGTGAAGAGCCGCACCGGGCGACCATTCTCGCCCTGGCTCTGCTTGCGCAGATCGGTCAGCGTGTCCTGCAACTGCTGGTCGTCGTCGCTCTCGGTGCCGTCGTCGTTGCGGCCGTCGGTCAGCAACACGACGGCGTTGATACGGGTCGCGTCGTACTGGGTGACCATCAGGTCGAACGACTGGCGGGTGACGTCGTACAGCGGCGTGCCCCTCGTCGGGGCCAGTCCCCCGATCTGTTGACGCAACTGCGCCACGTTCTGCGAGACCGGGGCGATGGGAACGAGGTCCTCGAAGATCTGACCGCCCTGCGGACCGAGGTCGGTCGAGAAAACGCGCAGGCCGACCTGATCGTCGGGCTTGAACTGGTCGAGCGACGCGATGGCCGCCCGTTTGGCCAGGTCGAGCTTGGTGTCGCTCGAACCAGCCACCGCGGGATCCTTCATCGAACCGGAGATGTCAATTACCAGTAGGACCCGGGCGTTCTTGCGTTGCTGCGACCATCGGTTCAACAGGTCGACGAGGACGTTCGGCGCCGGCACCTGTAGCAAGGTTTGGGGCTGGTTGGGATCGACGCCGTTGTCGGCGGTGATCGGCGCGCCGATGGCCACCTGCGGATTGCCAGGGCGGAAGTTGTACTGCAGCACCCGATCCTGGTTGGCGGGCTGCTGGACGAAGTCCTCGAAGAGCTGGGCGCCCTGGCGCAGCTCATCGGTGACCCAGGGCGCCTGCAGGATGAAGAATGGGTTGTCGGAGAACAGGGTGCCCTCCTTCGGATAGATCGCGACCAGCGGGATGCGCGGCGGCCGCGGTTCTTCGCCCGGGTCGAGCTTGCCGTCGGGATTGCCGGTGTTGTAGTCGATGACCGACTTCTCCTCGACCGCCACCGCCGAGCTGTACTGCAGGGCGGTGCCCTGCTGATCGGCCCGGTACCAGTTGTTGAGGTAGGTCAAGGTGGTGTCGCCGTAGTGGGTGACGGCCGACTCGACGCTGACGTCGTAGGCGTTCACCGCCGGCTTGGCCAGGTCCTCGAGGCTCAGGTCGCGCGTCTTGCCGGTGGCCGCGTAGTTCTGGGCGATCAGGGCCGACAGGCCCGACGTCGAGAAGTTCGGGTTGGTCTTGCCGAGCCGGAAGGGGCCCCACTCGGGATGGCCGAACTGGGCCCAACCGGACTGGCTGCTGGCGAGGGCCAGGATATCGCTCCAGCCGAGTGGCTTGTCGGGCCAGCCCAGCGCCTGGGCCATGGGTTTGGGCATGGCGATGACGAGCGGCGTATTCATGAACGGGGTGCCCTGGCCGGCCAACACCGGCTGTCCCTGATCGGCTCGG
The DNA here is from genome assembly GCA_043740665.1 of Candidatus Neomicrothrix sp. Classification (GTDB taxonomy): domain Bacteria; phylum Actinomycetota; class Acidimicrobiia; order Acidimicrobiales; family Acidimicrobilacustridaceae; genus UBA4742. Next base: position 7,553 of record JAYUBX010000343.1, on the reverse strand, counting down.
CGCTGATCGACGATGGCCCCCCATGCGCTCGACGCGGGCGACCAGATGGTCGGTTGGGGTCCGTCGGCATCGGGGTTCCAACCGGCGGCCAAGGCGTCGGCCCCGGCGCCCGAGGCCTTGGGTTTCGGATCCACGAACACACAGCGATCGCCGACCTTGGCCTTGGACTTGTTGAAGGCCTGGGCCAACGAGGTGAGCAGGTCGATCTTCTCCGTCGACATCGACACGTTCACGACCAGGCAGTTGCCGGGATTGCCCACGCCCGCCGCCTGGTTCGAACCGCCCGACGACGACGTGGTCGAACAGGCCGCGGCGATGCAGATCAGCCCGGCGACGAGCGACAGCCCGATGATCCTGCGCCCCAAGGGCACCGTCGGTGGTGGCAGCGTGGTCGGCCGGGGTGGTCGGTTCGGTCGGTTCATCGCACAACCTGGTTCCAGAGGGATCGGAGGGCTTGCAGGACTCCCGCTTTCGGCACGTTGCTGTCAACCGGCAGCGATGGCTGATCGGGCATGCCCGTCGCCGGCGGCTGGCCGTCGACTCGCCAGCCCGCCTGTGCCAGCGCCCGAAGGCCGTCCTTGGACTCGATGAGCTTCATCAGCCGATCTCCTGCCGGTGAGCCCGCCACCGGCGCCAGGACGACGTCGGCCGTCGTCAGGGGAGCAGGGTAGAGGATGGTCATCCGGTCACGGTCCCGCGACGACGTGACGGCGGGACCGGCCGCCGCCTCGGTCGATCCGGCCAGGTCGAATGACGCGGGACCGCTGAACAACATGTCGTCCAACGGTGTCCGGGGCGGCACGGGGAAGGTGGGGACGGCTCGTTCGAGTCGCTCGAACCACGATCGAAAGGCTGGGTCGGCGAAATCGTTGGACGCGAACGTGGCGTGGCCGAAGTAGTCGGCCGTGGCCTGACCCACGACGAGCAGCCCGACCGCCGTCTGGTCGGGGGTGGGGTGGCCGGGCTTGAGCGCCCCCCACGTCGACTGGACGCCGGTCGAACCCCAGGCCGTGCCGGCCGCATCGCCGATGCATCGCCACGTGATGGTCGCGGCCGGGCAGCGAGCCGACAGCGCGTCACGTCGGTCGTTCCACAGGGCGATGACGAGCGGTGATCGGGCGACGATGGCCGATTCATCGCTCAGGGAACTGGCCGCCGCACCCCCCCGTTGGCGCCCTTCGGCGACCATCTGCGGCCACGGCTGGGGCACCAGCCACCCGTCGATCGTCGCCGCTCCCGTCGAGGTGGCGCCGTCGAAATCGGGGGTGCTGAGTCGGGACAAGGTGACCGCGGCTTCCTCGACACGCACGGTGACCTCGGGGTGCGCCGCCGCCAGCGCCTCGCAGGCCGCCTGCAGTTCGGTCGTGCAGACCAGTGTCGCCGGTGTCGAGGTCGAATCGGCCGAGTGGTCCCGCGGGTGATCGAGGCGATCTCGGCCCCAGAACGCGGCGGTGATCATCGCCACCGCCAGCACCAGCGCCCCCATCCGCTTCACCTTTCCCCCGCCCGCTGGCTGAGTTCAGTCGGCTCAGTAACCTCAGTTGGCTCACTGGGATCGGCGAGGTCGGCGGCGATCAGGGTCGAAAGATCCTCGTCGGTCGGCTCGGTCAGGCCGACGATTCGACTGGCCTGGCGCTCGATGGCCCGCTCGAAGAGGTTTCGCACCATGCGTCCGTTGCCAAAGCCCTTACCCCGCTGCTGCGCGATGATCGAAGCCCGCACGGCGGCAGTCGCGACGGGGTCGCACCGGTAGCCACCATCGCGACAGAGGCCCTCGAAGATCTCGACCAGCTCGTCGTCGGCATAGTCGGCGAAGGCAACGGTACGAGGAAATCGCGAGGGCAGGCCCGGGTTGGCGGCGAGGAAGTCGCCCATCTCGTCGGGATAGCCAGCGGCGATGACGACCAGCCGGTCCCGACGGTCCTCGACCAGCTTCACGATGGTATCGATCGCTTCGCGACCGAAGTCGGACTCGGAGCCGCGGACCAGGGCGTAGGCCTCGTCGATCAACAGCACACCGCCCTCGGCCTGATCGAACACGGCCGTGACCTTGGCCGCCGTCTGGCCCACATAGCCGGCGACCAGCCCGGCGCGATCGCTTTCGACCAGCTGCCCTTGGCTGACCACCCCGAGCGTGCGATAGATCTGGGCCAGCAGGCGGGCGACGGTGGTCTTGCCCGTGCCGGGGTTGCCCGTGAAGATCAGGTGGCGACTGGATTCGACCACCGGCAGTTGGCGATCGTGGCGAAGTCGTTGCACCGTCAACAGGTCGGCCACCAGGCGCACTTCGCGCTTGACCTCGGCCAGGCCCACCAGGCCATCGAGCTCGGCTAGCAGGTCATCGAGCGGGCGGGGGGCCGGATCGCCGAGGGCGGGAGTGGTGGCGGGCTGGGCGCTTGGGGTGGCGGGCTGGGCTCCTGCGGTGGTGGGCCCATCCTTGATGGTGCTGAGCAGCAGGCGGCGGAAGCGGTCGATGGCGAGCAACTCGTCGCGCCAGGTGTGCTCGTCGAGTGAGGCGACGGTCTGGGCCAGGGTCATGGCCTGCTCGTAGTACGCGACCGCAAGGTCGCTGCCCTGGCGTCGATCGGTGCCTACCAGGATGGCGAACAGGTCCGACGTCGAGTCGAGCCACTGGCGGCAATCGTCGATGACGCCGTCGCGGCGCAGATCGTCGGGGGTGGCGATCCGCAGATCGCTTCGCAGGCGAGGCCCGAAGGTGTCGATCAGCGCCCACAGCTCGTCGTCGCTGGGCCGCTGGTCGGCATCGATGAACGCGCACGACAGGTTGAACGCCTCGGTCAGCACGCTGCGTCGCAAGGCCTTGGGGTCGGTGTCAGGCAGTGGCGTGGTCGCGTTGACGAGCGCGTCGGTCAACACGTCGACGAACTCGTCGACGGCTTCGTCGAGCGCTGAGCTGGCGTTGATCGGCGCCGCGCCGTCGTTCATGGGGCCCTGCCCGCCGGCATCGCCTCGGGGGCCTGGACGCACATGGCCGCAGGTTAGACGCCGGTCAGAGCGGGCGGCCCGACGCAGGAAATTGGCGCGAGCCTGGCACCATGGCAGCCATGCCGGGAGCTGCCATCGTCGTGCGGGACCTCTCGCATCAGTTCTCGTCTCGTGCCGGTGATGTCGTGGTGCTGTCGGGTCTCGATCTCACGATCGATGCGGGTGACTATGTCGCCCTGGTGGGAGCATCCGGTGTCGGCAAGTCGACGCTGCTGTCGATACTCGGGGGACTCGAAGCGCCCCAATCGGGCTCGGTGGTCGTCGACGGTGCCGATCTGGCCGGGTTGTCGCGGGGACAACTGGCCGCGTTCCGGCGTGAGACGGTCGGGTTCGTCTTCCAGCATTTCGGTCTGCTCGAGTCGCTCACGGCCGCCGAGAACATCGAGCTGGCTTGTTCGTTGGCCCGGGTGGCTCCCGCCGTTCGCCGTCAGCGTGCGGCCGAGCTGCTCGAAGCGGTCGGACTGGCCGATCGGGCGCGTCATCGTCCCGTCGAGCTCAGCGGTGGTGAACGCCAGCGCGTGGCGATCGCTCGCGCCCTGGCCAACGGGCCTCGGCTGGTGCTCGCCGACGAGCCCACCGGCAATCTCGACGACGAAAGCACGGCCAAGGTGGTCGGCCTGCTCGAGTCTCTGCCGGCCGAGCACGGCTGCACCCTTGTGGTCGTGACCCACGATCAGGTCATCGCCCATCGGGCGCGTCGGCGGCTGCGGCTGCGGGGCGGACGCGCCATCGACGAATCCTTCGATCAGGCGCCCGAGCAACCCGTTCACGAATCGCTCGACCCGGTCGGGCCGACGTGACTTGGCGCGACGCCATCGGTTTGGCGGTCAAGACGGTGCGGCGCCGGCCGGGACGCGCCGCGCTGACCGTGCTGGCCGTGACCCTGGCGGCAGCGCTGCTCACCGCGCTGCTCACGATCTCGACGACGGCCGAGACCCGAGTGCTCGACCAGCTCAGTAGCGGCGGACCCCTCGCCGGCATCAAGGTGGCGGCGGCCGCTCCCGATCCTGGGCAGATCGATCAGGACAACGCCAAGCCGGGTGATCCTCGCAACCTCGACGCGGCGGCCGTGCAGCAGATCGAGGCCCTGCCCGACGTGCGTGAGGTCGTGCCCATCACCAGCACCACGATGTTTGTCATCACCCCGGCCAAGGACAAGGACGGCCACCGCATCGGTCCGTTCCGTGAAGATGTCGTCGGGATCGACCTGACCAAGGCGAACGAGTTGCCCATTACGCTGGTGGCGGGGCGCCTGCCGGCCCAGGGGTCGACCAGCGAGGTCGCCGTCACGCAGGGCTACCTCGAACGGTTGGGCTTGCAACGACTCGACGCTCCCCAGGTCGTCGGGACCGTGCTGCAGATGGCATCGGGCCAGGTGGTCGACAGCGATGGGCAGCGGCTGGTGCGGGGTCGCTGGGTCAAGACCACGATCGTCGGCGTGGTGGCCCAGGAAGCCGGAAGCGGGCAGTTCCTTGCGACCACCGATGTGGTCGCCCAGGCCCAGGCGTGGTCGAAGGCGGGCGTCGATCAGAGCGCTGACCTCGAGCTGTCGACCTCGCCCTACACCGGGCTGTTCGTCGTCGCCCGGGGCATCGACAACGTCAGCAAGGTACGGGCCCAGATCACCGCGATCGGCTATTCGACGAGCGCCCCCGAGAATCTCATCGCCAGTGTTCGTCGCTATCTGCGGGTCGTCGAGATCGTGCTGAGCGCGGTCGGCGTGATCGCCTTGGTGGTGGCGGCGCTGGGCATCAGCAACGCCATGCTCGCCGCGGTTCGTGAGCGGCGCCGCGAAATCGGTGTGCTCAAGGCCATCGGCGCGCGAGACCGCGATGTGTACCGTGTCTTCTTGGTCGAGGCCGGCACCCTCGGGTTCATCGGGGGCGTGCTGGGCACCGCCGTCGGGTGGGGCATCGCCGGCATCGTTGGCCGCATCGTGAACGGGTACCTGGCTCAACAACGGCTGGTCGGTGTGCAGCTCAGCCTGCCGGTTCCCGTGGTGATCGGTGGCATCGTCGGGTCGACGGCGCTGGCCCTGTTGGCCGGCACCCTGCCGGCGGTGCGGGCTGCTCGCCTGCCGGCCCGTGAGGCGGTGGGAGGTGCCTGACCGCGGCTCGTCGCCTCGACCGGATTCGCGGTCCCATCATCGAACCCATCATCGAACCCATCGTCGACGGGCCGCGTTCGTTCTCGCCATCGCGCTGACGGTGATGGTCTCGGCGTGCACGTCGGGGTCGGACCTGGCCGCTCCCGCGGCGCCGGTCGGTACCGGCGGTGTCGAGGCGCCCTCGGCGGTCTTCGTGGCGCTCGGGGGCATCGAGACGCTGAACCGGTCTCGCGACGACATCGCCGACAACTGGCCACAGATCGTGTTCGCCGAGCACCTGCCGGCCGGTGCCGTCTACGTCAATCTGGCGACCGAGGGCGCGACCACCCGCAGCGTGCTGCACGACCAGCTGCCACAGGCCCAGGCGCTGCACCCGACGGTCGCCACCGTCTGGGTCGAGGCGGCCGATGTGCGCAGCGGCACGTCGACCTCGGTCTATCGCGACCAGATGACCCAGATCGTCAAGGCTCTGCAGTCAGCAGGTGCCCAGCGGGTGCTCCTGATGACCCCGGCCGCCGCGCAGTCCGATCTGTCGGGTGGGTACGCCGACTCGGTGCGACAGGTCGCGACCGAGACGGGCGCGGTGTACGTCGAACTGGGGGACACCTCCGGTCGCCGGGACGACCCAGGCCAGCGATCGATCGCCAACTCGGTCATGGCGGCGATGGATCAGGCCTGACGGTGCTCGACCCGGCCGGTAGCCTGCACCGGTGGATGACACCCCCGCCAACGACCTGATCGACGTGTCCGTGCCCGAGCTCGGTCGGCGGGCCAAGGCTGCTTCTCGGCGGCTGGCCACGGCCTCGACCGAGGTCAAAGACGATGCGCTGAAGGCGGCGGCCGACCTGTTGCTCGACCGTTCGGTCGAGATCCTCGATGCCAACCAGGTCGATGTCGATCGAGCGATGAACACCGGGGTGAACGACACCGTCATCGATCGCCTGCGGCTGACGCCGGCCAAGATCGACGCCATGGCGGCCGGCCTGCGCCAGGTGGCGGCCCTGCCCGACCCTGTGGGCGAGGTGCTCGACGGCTGGACCCGCCCGAATGGGTTGCGCATCTCTCGGGTGCGGGTGCCGCTGGGCGTCGTCGCCATCATCTACGAGAACCGACCCAACGTCACCAGCGATGCCGCCGGGCTGTGCCTCAAGTCGGGCAACGCCGCGTTCCTACGGGGCTCATCGGGGGCCATCAGCTCGAACATCGCCATCGCCGGGGTGCTGCGCGATGCCGTGGCCAAGGTCGGGTTGCCGGCCGACGCGGTGATCCTGGTGGCCGACACCAGCCGCGAGGCGGCCGTCGAGTTCATGCAGCAGCGCGGCAGCATCGATTGCCTGATCCCGAGGGGTGGACCCTCGTTGATCAGCTCGATCCTCGAGCACGCGACGGTCCCGTACGTCATCGACGGCGATGGCAACTGTCACGTGTACGTCGACGAATCGGCCGACCTCGACATGGCCATCGACATCATCGTGAACGCCAAGACCCAGCGACCATCGGTGTGCAACGCGGCCGAGTCGCTGGTCGTGCATCGGTCGGTGGCCGCGGCCTTCCTGCCGCGGGCGGCCGAGGCGTTGATCGGGGTCGAACTGCTTGGAGACGAGGCCACCCGGGCGCTGGTGTCGGGCGCCGGTATCGCTGACGACGAGGCCTATGCCACCGAATTCCTCGACCTGCGGCTCTCGGTCCGGGTGGTCGACTCGCTCGACGATGCCATCGCCCACGTCAATCGATTCGGCTCGGGTCACAGCGAAGCGATCGTGACCCGTTCCTTGCTGGCCGCCGATCGCTTCACCAACGAGGTCGATGCCGCGGCAGTCGTGGTCAACGCGTCGACACGGTTCGTCGACGGCGAGGAGTTCGGCTTCGGTGCCGAGATCGGCATCTCGACCCAGAAGCTGCACGCTCGGGGGCCGATGGGCCTGCGCGAGCTCACGACCGCGAAGTACGTCGTGCGGGGCACCGGCCAAACTCGCGGGTGACCCTGGTGCCGCACCGAAAGCGACGACGCCAAGGCCGTCGGCCTGATCTGGTCGGACTGATCTGAAGGAGCGTGGGTGCAGTGGCTGAACCGTTGGGGGCCTCGGGGGAGCGGACGTGACGTCCGTCGTCACCTGTGTCAGTCGGCGCGCCGGCAGGCGCTGGCGGCGGCCGTGCGCTTCGATCAACGAGCCGAGCAGTGGTGTACGCGCGCTCGGCCAAGGCTGATGCGGCCCGTTTCGCCGAGATCGGGCGGTTCTGCCTCTTTGTCGGTTTCCCCCGCAGTGGCGGATCGCTCCTCGGAGCCCTGCTCAACGCCCACCCCGACATGGTCATCGGCCAGGAACTCGACAGCATCGCACGCATGGCCCGCCGCGGTCTCGGGTCGGTGCTGGTGGCTGCCGCTCGCTACGACCAGTTCGCCTAGTCGGTCGAGCATGCGCTGGCCGAAGCCGGCAAC
>JAYUBX010000342.1:0-5897 GCA_043740665.1 Candidatus Neomicrothrix sp. | reverse complement strand
GCGACGGCGATGTCTCGCAGTATGACCTTGACCCCCGCGACCTGGGGCTGGCCGTCGTCGATCTCGATCAGTTGCAGGGGGGCGACGCCGCCGCCAACGCCGCCATCGCCCACCGGGTGCTGGCCGGCGAGGCCGGGCCGTACCGCGACATCATCACGCTCAATGCGGCGGCCGGCCTCGTGGTGGCCGGCGCCGCCGACGACCTCGAATCGGGTCTGGCCCAGGCGGCGGCGGCCATCGAGGAAGGTGCCGCCCGACGAGCGCTCGACCGGTTGATCACGGTGTCCGCCACCGACTGATCGGCCCAACCGGTTCTTGCGGCACCAGAGGGCTCTTCCCCGGGCCCCAAATGCCGCAAGAACGAGTGAGGATCGTTGGCTACCAGCCGTCGGGGTGGGAGCGGGGGGTGATGGCGACCGGGGTGCGGGTCTCGGCCATCAGGGCATCGAGATCCACCAGGCCAGTGGCCCGTTCGATCTCGACCAGTTCGGTCTGGGCGGCGTCGAGCAGGTCGAGCTGCTGACCGATGCGCTGCAGCACGTCGGGTGACGCGACCGGCCCGTCCCAGCCGGTCGATGGCGCGTCGACCGGACGCATCATGGTCGACAGGCGCACGGCCAATGCCTCGATGGTGACGACTTGCTGATCGAGCGACTTGAGCAGCCCCCGGCGGTAGGCGCGGGGATGCCGGGCGGCCACGACCAGATGCTGATCCAGCTCGACCGCTTGGTATTCGAGATCGCGGCGCAGCGCGTCGACCGAGAGGCTGGGAGCCTGGCGGGCCCTCGGCGACGGCGACAGGTGGATGAGCGCGACCGCGGCCCGCAGCCGACGGTGCAGCCGGGCGGGCTTGCTCCACGAACTGAGCCAGTGCAGTGGCGCCGGACTCTTGACCGCCGGACTGACCCGGTTGGCGCGGGCGAGCCGCCAGCGCACCAACACCAAGCCGAGACCGAACAGGGCGGCCCAGGTGGCGAACAACGCCAGAAGGAAAAGCAGAAGGTCGCGCACGCCCAGAGGGTATCGGTGTTGACCGGCCTGTGGGCTGCAGGTGGGTCGAATCGGGGGGCCGCACGAGGGTCCGGGCGGTAGCATCGCCAGCGTGACCGCCTCGCGCTATCGCTGCACCGCCTGCGGCAACCTCACCCGCTTCGATGTGACCGTCAGCCAGCGCAGCCGGGCCTACCACCACTACACGGTCGGTGGTGAGCTGCGGATCGAAGAACTCGAGATGCTGAACGAGGTCGTCGAAGACGTGTCGTGTCGCTGGTGTGGCACCGGCTCGTCGGTGCGCGAGCTGTCGGCCGAGGACGCCGCCGCCATCGATGACGGCGAGGTCGCCGGCTTTGCCGACCCGGGCGATGCCGGCGATCAGGACGCGGCGGCCGGTGGATCGCCGGCCTGACCCGCGACCCGATTCGCGCTGTCACACCCCCTCCGTAGTGTTCAACCTGGGTGGAGCGATCGGGTCGACCGGTCGTCGCGTGAACCGACCGGAGTCTCCTTGCGAAGCAGCCATGAAACCCTCACCATCGACTGCGACGACTGCGTCATGCAGCACACCGAAGTCTGCGCCGACTGTGTCGTCACCTTCCTCTGTTCGCGCCAGCCCCACGAGGCCGTCGTGATCCAGGTGGCCGAGGTACGCGCCCTCCGGCTGTTGGCCGACAGCGGGTTGACGTCACCGCTGCGACATCGACGCCAAGCTGGCTGATCGTGCTGAGCGCTACCTACGCCGACGAGGTCTGTGCGGTCGGGCGCGAGGCCGGACTCGATCGCGTCGGTATCGCCTCGGCCGAACCGTTCGCCGAAACCCGTCGCATCCTCGATCAGCGCAAGGCCGCCGGCCTGGCCGGTTCGATGCAGTTCACCTACCGCAACCCAGAGCGCTCGACCGATCCGGCCGCCACCCTGCCGGGGGTGGCCTCGCTGGTGGTCGGGGCCCGGCGCTACGACCGGGCCCTGCCGCCGATTGACGCGACCGATCGTCCCACCGCTCGCGTGGCCCGCTACGCCACCCACGATCACTACGCTGATCTGCGCCACGGGCTTGAAGCCATGGCCCGCCGTCTGCTCGACGACGGCTTCACCGCTCGGGTCGTCCTCGACGACAATGCCCTGGTCGACCGGGCTGCGGCCCACCGGGCCGGGCTGGGTTGGTACGGCAAGAACGCCAACGTGTTGGTGCCCGGTATCGGCAGTTGGGTGGTGCTCGGGTCGGTGCTGACCGATGCGCCGCTGCCGGTGGCCACCGCCGTCGAGCCCGACGGGTGCGGACCCTGTCGACGCTGCCTCGACCACTGTCCCACCGGCGCCATCGTCGCCCCCGGCGTGGTCGACGCTCGAAGCTGCCTGGCGTGGCTGGTGCAGGCCGACGGCGTGTTTCCGGTTGAGTATCGGGTGGCGCTGGGGGACCGGTTGTACGGCTGCGACGACTGCCAAGAAGTCTGCCCGCCGTCACGGCGCACAGCCGACGAGCCGTCGATCCAGGTCGGGCCTACGCCGATCGGCCAGTCGGTCGAGATCGGGCATCAGGTCGATGTTCTCGACCTGCTCGCCGCCGACGATGACACGTTGATGGCCCGGTTCGGGCGGTGGTACATCCCGAGGCGCGAGCCCCGCTACCTGCGCCGCAACGCCCTGGTGGTGCTGGGCAACACGGCTTCGCTCGCCGCGCCCGGGGTTGGCTCGGCCCTCGACCGAGCCCTCGCCGACGCCGACCCGATGGTGCGGGCCCACGCGGTGTGGGCGGCGCGCCGACTGGGGCTCGACCCTTTGCCGCCGGCCATCGTCGCCGATGCCGATCCGATGGTGCGGGCCGAGCTCGACCGTCCCGTCCCGGTGCGGGTCCCCGCCCGTGGTGGCCGTCGATGACCAGTATCGGAGCGACCCGCCACCTGCTGGTGACCAACGACTTCCCGCCCAAGAGCGGGGGTATCCAGTCCTATCTCTGGGAGCTCTGGCGGCGCCTGCCGGCGGCCGATACGACCGTGCTCACCACGCCCTTCGATGGTGCATCGGCGTGGGACAGCCAGCAGGACTTCCGCGTCGAACGCACGCGCCAGTCGGTGCTCTGGCCGACGCCAGGCTTGCGACGCCAGATCGACCGGTTGGCCGCCGAGGTCGACGCCAGGATCGTGCTGCTCGATCCGGCCTTGCCGCTGGGCCTGCTCGGGCCATCGCTCGAACGGCCCTATGGGGTGGTCGTGCACGGGGCCGAAGTGGCGGTGCCGGGCCGTCTGCCCGGCGGCCGAGCGATGCTGGCCAAGGTGTTGGGCGGCGCCGACCTGATCGTGGCGGCCGGCGGCTATCCGGCGGCCGAAGGCGAGCGGGCCACCGGTCGATCCCTGCCCACCGTGATGGTGCCTCCCGGGGTCGACGTCGACCGGTTCCGCCCGCTCACGCCGGCCGAGCACACCGCGGCTCGGGCCCGGTTCGGTCTCGACCCGGCGGCCACGGTGGTGCTGGGCCTCAGCCGGCTGGTGCCCCGCAAAGGGTTCGACATCTTGATCCGAGCGGTCGCCGAACTGGCACCCGCGCGACCCAACCTGCAACTGGTGATCGCCGGGTCGGGCCGCGACCGGTCGCGACTCGAGCGCATCGCGGACCGTGGGCAGGCGCCGGTGCGGTTCATGGGCCGGGTGAGCGACGACGAGTTGCCCCTGCTGCACGGCGCGGCCGACGTCTTCGCCATGATCTGTCGCAATCGCTGGTTCGGGCTCGAGCAGGAAGGCTTCGGCATCGTCTTCGTCGAGGCGGCGGCCGCGGGCGTGGCGCAACTGGCGGGCGCCAGCGGTGGCTCCCATGAAGCGGTGATCGACGGGGTCACCGGTACGGTGATCACCCGACCCCGTTCGGTCGGCGACACCCGCCGGGCCCTCGCCGCCCTGGTCGACCATCCCGACCGTCGAGCCCGGCTCGGGGCCGCTGGGCGCGCCCGCGTCGAGGCCGAGCTCACCTATGACGTGCTGGCCGGGCGACTGGCCGAGGCGATCGCCAGCGTGTGAGGCTGGCGCCATGTGCGCCAAGCCGTCGAGGTCGACCGGGTCGAAGGCGACGAAGTCGACCAAGGCACCCCGACGACGAGAGCCCCCCGCCCACCGGGCCGGTCGCGACGCCAAGGGCGACGCTCAGCGCCAACCGACCCCGCCCCGGGTCGAACCGGTCATGCCCGACGGCCCCGGTTCTCGTCGGGTCATCGTCGCTTCGTGGATCGGCACCGGCCTGCTCGCCATCACCGCGGTGCCCGCCGCCATCGATCCTGACCGGTTCGCGGTGGCGGCCGTCCTCGTGGCGCTGGGCCTGTTCGCGGCGGGCGTCATCGTCTTCGGGTGGGCCTATCTGGTGGCCATCAGTCGCAGCCGCCGTGATCTGATCGGTATGGGCGGACTGTTCTTTCTGGCCGGCAGCGCCCCCCGCCCGGTGCAGCGCCAGTTGATCGGGTCATTCATCGCCCAGATCGTGGTGGGGGTGGCCACCGCGTCGGTGTGGTTCATCGCCGCCGATCGGTTTGCCAAGGCCACCGTCAATCCGCTGGCTTTCGGCCTGATGGCCCCGATGTACGGCCTCGGCCTGATGGGCCTGTGGGCCGCCCAGTACGGCACCTTCCCGCCCCGACCCCCCGGCCCCACCTGATCAAAAGTTCCCCGGCCCAAATCCCCGGCCCAAATCCCCGAACCTTCCGTCGATCTGGCCGTCAGGGTGCGCAAAAACGGGGAAGGTTGGGTGGTTGGGGGGGAGGGTTGGGTGATTAGGCGGGTCGACGTCCGGTATGGTCGGCGGTCATGGCCGAGCAGGCGCGAGAGCAGACCACCATCAACGCAACGGTCGAGCAGTGTTTCCGCACCCTCGTCGACTTCGAGACCTATCCCGAGTGGGCCGGTGACCTCAAGCAGGCCACCGTGATCGCGCTCGACGACCAGCAACGCCCGATCGTGGTCGAGTACCGGGCGGCGGCCATGGGCCGCAGCACGACCTATCAACTGCAGTACAACTACGACGGTGCCCCCAACCGGCTGGGGTGGGAGCTGCTGAGCGGTGATCTCGAGCGTGAACTCGACGGGCATTACGAGTTGCAGCCCGGCACCGAGCCCGACACCACCGAGATCGTGTACGAGCTGGCCGTCGATCTGATCGTGCCGATCCCTGGGTTCGTCAAGCGCCGCGCCGAGGCTCGCATCATCAAGACGGCGTTGTCCGAACTCAAGGCTCGCGTCGAAGGCGTGCCCGCTCCCGACGACGACGACGACCTCGCTGACGATCACTAGTGCGCGTACTGCTCTTCACCGGCAAGGGCGGGGTGGGCAAGACGTCGGTGGCGGCGGCCACGGCGGTCCGATGCGCCGACGCGGGTCTGCGCACGCTGATCATCTCGACCGATCCGGCCCACTCGCTGGCGGACAGCTTCGGCATCGCGCTGGGCAACGAGCCCACCCCCATCATCGACGGTCTGGCTGGTCAACAGCTCGACAGTCAGGAGCGGATGGAAGATTCGTGGGGCGAGATCCAGAGCTGGTTGGTCGACGTGTTCAACTGGGCCGGGGTCGAGGCGATCGAGGCCGAGGAGTTGGCGGTGATCCCGGGCATGGACGAGGTGTTCGCCCTGGGCGACATCAAGACCCACACCGAGTCGGGTGACTGGGACGTGCTGGTCGTCGACTGCGCGCCGACGGCCGAGACGATCCGGCTGCTGAGCCTGCCCGACATCCTGAGCTGGTACATGGAGCGCGTGTTTCCGGCCGGTCGGCGGCTCAACCGCATGATCGGTCCGGTGCTCAGTCGGGTGACCAGCCTGCCGGTGGCCGGCGACGACGTCTTCACGGCGTCGCGTCGCTTCTATGACCGGCTCGACGGCGTCAAGGAGATCCTGTCGGACCCGGCGGTCACCAGCGTTCGGC
>JAYUBX010000341.1:0-1759 GCA_043740665.1 Candidatus Neomicrothrix sp. | reverse complement strand
GATTCGATGATCAGCGCCACGACCTGCTCGTCACGGGGGGAGTCGCTGGCATCCCCGCTGACGCCACCGCGGTCGTGGCCAACGTGACGGCGGTCGATCCGTCGATGGCGTCGCATCTCGATGTCTGGCCCGCGGGTTCGATCCGTCCTGACGCGTCGAACCTGAACTTCACCACCGGTCAGACCGTGCCGAACCTGGTCGTCGTCAAGATCGGGCCGGGTGGCAAGATCTCGCTGCAGAACCAGGTCGGGGCGGTTGACGTCATCGTCGACGTGGTTGGCTACTACCGCGGAGCGGAGCTGGGCTGAGGGTGGCACCCGGATGGCGAAGCCAGCCCGGCGGAATAATCGCCCGGCCAAAAAGTCGAGAGCCCGCTCCGGCCGTTGGCCGTGCGGGCTCTCGGTCCAGCGAGTGGGCTGGAGTCGGGGGATGAACCCCCTCGTGTGGGCCGGGGAGGATTTGAACCTCCGTAGGCTATGCCGACGGGTTTACAGCCCGTTCCCTTTGGCCACTCGGGCACCGACCCAGGAACGGGTCAGGTTAGTGGGTGGCGTCGACCACCGAAAACCGGCGTCGGTCAGTTCTCTGGAGCGAGGAGCACCGCAGAGGTGCAGATCACTCCAGAGAACCAGTCCGGTGGCCGAATGGTGCGTCGGCGCTAGAGCATGCGTTGCATGACGACAACGTCGAGCCAGGCGCCGAACTTGCGGCCGACCTCGCGCTCGGTGCCGATCTCGACGAAGCCGAGCGACCGGTGCAGGCCGATCGAGGCGTCGTGGCCGCCGACGATGCGGGCGACCACGGTGTGGAACCCGTGCTGGGCGGCCAGGTCGAGCAACTCGCTCACCAACTGGCGGCCGACCTGCTTGCCGCGCTGGTCGCCGCGCACATAGACCGAGTCCTCGACGGTGCCGTTGTAGGCGGGGCGGTCCCGGAACGGCGAGAGCGACCCGAATCCGACGACCTCCCCCGACTCTTCGGCCACGATCACCGCGTGGGCCCCAGAACGGGCGTGCAGCCAGGTGACTTGCTCGTCGAGGGTGCGGGGCACGAGATCGAAGGTCACCGTCGAGGTCGAGACCTCGACGTTGTAGATCGTGCGTATGGCCTCGGCGTCATCGAGGCGGGCCAATCTGATGTCCACGGCCACTCAACTTACCGGGGGGCCTGACCTACCGGCGGCCCGATCCCCGATCGTGGATCAGACGGCGATGTGGCCCGACCGACGGACGATCGAGCCGTCCCGTCGGGTGGGGGTGGGCTCGACGATGCTCATCGATCCGGTGAGGGCCTCGACCCGGGCCCAGGCGGCGACGTCGGGGTCGGCGGTCAGGTAGATCACCTGCTGATGGGCCGAGGCTTTCATCAACAGCTCGAGCAGTTCGGGCTTCGAGTGCGGTTCGACGTCGGCGAGGGCGTCGTCGAGCAGCAACGGGAAGCTTTCGCCTCCGGCGCCGATCGACCGCAGCCGAACCAGCCGCTGCAACAGGTTGTGGGCCAGTTCGGCCGACGTCTCCTCATCCCGGGTCATGGTCATGGCCATCGGGTTGCGCACACCCACGGTGTCGCGCAGCCGGGCGGCCTGCTGGCGGATCTCGGCGGCGTGGTCGAGGGCCCAGTCGACCGGGATGTCGCCGATCAGCACGCGCCATTCGGCCAGGGCGGCCCGGTGCTCCTCGGCCGCCCGCATCATCTGACGGCGGGCATGGTCGCTGGTGAGCAGCCCATTGACCCGATTGATCTGGAACGAGAGGTACGA
>JAYUBX010000340.1:0-4081 GCA_043740665.1 Candidatus Neomicrothrix sp. | reverse complement strand
TGGCCATGATCCTCGACACTCTCGCCTGAGCGATCAGCTCGCCTGATCGTCGTCGGTTGATGCCACGCTCTCGGCCGCCGGTTCTTCGGCCAACAGGGCGTAGAGCCGCCGCCGACTGTCGGCCACCATGGCGGTGGCTCGGATGAGCTGATCGGTGGTGGCGACCTGCGCCACCTGGGTGATGGCCCCGTCGAGCTGGACGGCGGCCTGCCGCAACTGGCGGGCCTCGTCGCTCTCGGTGTCGCCGATGGTGGTCCACGGCGCATCGCCGAGCAGGGCGAGCCGCTCGGCCGCCTGCTGACCCTTGGCCGTCAGGCGGAAGATCCGCCGGCCGTCCTCGACCTCTTCGGCCTCGACCACACCGGCCGCGGCCAGACGGTGCAGGATCGGGTAGATCGAGCCGGGGCTCGGACTCCAGACACCGCCGCTGCGCTCGCCCATCTCCTGGATGAGCTGGTAGCCGTGCTTGGGACCCTCGGCCAGCAGCGCGATAACCGCGTTGCGCACCTCACCCCGGCGGGCGCGGGGGCCACCTCGGCCTCGACCTTCGCCGTGACCGTGATCACCGTGGTCGCCGTGGCGGCCCCGAGGGCCGCGTCGACCGCGGCCCCGTCCCGCATCGGGACCCCCGCCGCGGAGGTCGGTCTCGATCGAATCCGGACCGGAACGACGGCGAGAGGACTTGGCCTCGGCCGGCTCATGATCCGCTGACTGCTTCTCGGACGACTTCTTGGTGCCGCCCTTCTTCTCTTCTGGTGACGTACTCATGGTGATGATCTTCCTTCTGTCGGACAATCGGGACCCTACGTTCGGATCTCGATACCGACACACTAACGATATATCGTGATAACACAACCTCATCACTTCGGGTCAAGACCGGACGAGCTGAATCGAGCTCAAGAAACACTCGCGGCACGAGCCCTCACGCCATACACTCCGCCCCATGACCAACGCGACGCTTGCACGCGACGCCCGAGACCTGCAGGAGCGGATCCAGGACGGACCCAGCAATGCCGGCTCGGTCAAGGTTCACTCCCTTCGGGTCGAAGCGGGACCTGATCCTGACGACGAACAGGCCTTGTTCGTAACCCTCGTGCTCGAACCGCCCGCCCCAGGTCAGGTCACCTGGCCCATCGACGACGTGTTGCGACTTCGCCGCGAAGTTCTGAGCATCGTCCGCAAATCGGACCTCGAGGTCTCCGTCTACGTGACCCTGACACCCATGGTTGACGATTGAGGTAGCGCAGGAGGCGGACGTTCATGGCGGACGGACAAGCACGGGCGATACGCCCGGAGGAATTGCTACACCAGGCCAACCGGCTGGGCGGCCGTGACGGCACCGAGCGGCTGCCCATCGACCTTCGACGCGCGGTCTCGAGTGCCTACTACGCACTCTTCCATTCCATCGCTCTGGGCACGGCTCATCAGTTGTTGCCAGACGGCGCTCCCGAAGAGACGCACTCGCTGGCGAGGATGGTGCCCCACGGGGGCATCAAATTCGTGTGCAGCCACATCACCAACGACAACACCGGCCCGGCCTACACGAACATCATCTTCGAACGGGTGAAGGCCAACATCGACTTACGGCAGGCGGCCGACGCGTTCGAGACGCTCTATGTGCAGCGACACAAGGCCGACTATGACCACCTCGAACCCTTCACGAGAGCTGGGGTCCTCAGCCTCGTCGACCTCGCGACCAAAGCGGTCGACGACCTCGCGTTGATGCGCGGAACAACCGACCTTCAACGCTTCCACGCTCTGATCGCGCTGCAGGCCAAGCAACCCAACCGCTGACGAAGCGGCCGACGCCGCGGCCGGCGGGGTTCGCGGCGTTCAGTCCTGGGCCAGGTCGAGCAGGCGCTGCACGCCGCTCAAGTCGAACGGGTCGCCCAGGCCAAGGATGAGATGGGTCGCCCCGGCGGCGAGATAGTCGTCGACCTGGTCGATCTCGTCGAGCGACATCATGCCGAGCGTGCGCTCGATCTCGCCTGGATCACGGCCGACCTTGGCGCACCAGTCGTCGAGCACCGCGTTCTTCTGGGCGTAGCTGTCGGGCGGACCGAAGGCGTTCCACGCGTCGGCCTGCTCGGCGACGATGCGCAGGGTGACCTTCTCGCCTGAACCGCCGATCAGCAGCGGCAGCGGTCCGGCCGGAGCCGGGTTCAGCTGGGCCAGCCGGCTCTTGATGCGGGGAATCGCCTCCTCGAGCGCGCGTAGGCGGCTGATGGCGGTACCGAAGTCGTAGCCGTAGGCCTCGTAGTCGGGCTCGAACCAACCGGATCCGACACCCAGGTAAAGACGTCCGCCACTGATCTGGTCGACGGTGCGGGCCATGTCGGCCAACAGCTCGGGGTTGCGGTAGGTGTTGCAGGTGACCAGCGTGCCCAGCTGGGCACGGTTGGTGTCGGCCGCCATGGCCGCCAGCAGGGTCCAGCCCTCGAAGTGGGGGCCGTCCAGCGGGCCGAACAAGGGGAAGAAGTGGTCCCAGACCCAGATGCTGTCGACGCCCATCTCGTCGGCCGCTTTCCACGCGTCGCGCAGCGCGCCGATGTTGGTGTGCTGCGGCCAGAACTGCACGCCAACCTTGAATCGAGCCATACCGGCATCCCTCTCGTCCGTGACTGAGGCAACAGTATGCCGGGACGATCGGCCCGATCGGTCCGACCGGTTCAGTCGGTGCCGGCGCCTTCGGGGATGACGACCTCAACCCCAGGACGGTAATAAGTGAACAGCTCCTCGATGATCTGGCGGAAGCCGTCGGATCCGACACCGGGGGCCAGGTCGAGCGTGATCATGTTGCTGCTGATGGTCACACCGGTGACTCCGCCGTGGTCGAACAGCCGACGCGCCAGCTCGTCGGGCGGGCGCACGTCAACCGCGTCATCGCGTGACGTGTAGCGCTCGAATCCCATGCCGGTGATGCTGCGGTTGATCTCGAACCGGATCACGCCTGCTTGCGGCGACGACTTCTCGATGACGGTGACGGGCTGGCCCATGGCGGCGAAATCTATCGGGCCGACGGGGCCGGCAGGGATTCGTCGGCCGGGGCCGCGGCGTCGGTCGCCGAGGTCGACCGCCACACCAGCGCGGCCAGCGCGATTGAGATGAGGCCGAGCACGGCGTGCACCACCTTGAAGGGCACCGAGTGCCCGTCGGCCACGATCATCGGCACCCGCACCAGCCACACCAGCACGGTCCATCCGGCAAACGCCTTCAGCACCAGTGACTCGGTCGAGGTCAGGCTCCGGGACCATGCCCGCACCAGCACCACCACGCCGGCCCCGGCGAAGGCGATGAAGGTGGTCGACAGGGCGATGCTGAAGGCCTTGCCGCCGCTGCTGAGCGTGGCGTCGCCGGCCGCATTGCGGATGCGGGTCGACCACACGTAGGCCGACCACACCACCAGGGCGAGCAGCGGCCAGGTTCCGGGACGTCGTGACGAGCGAGCCATGGCGGCCACGGTACCGAGTCGATCCTGAGTGGGCAGCATCGGCCTCGGCCCACTATCTTGACCGGACAGTCAAGTTTTCGACCGAACGCCACGGAGGACCCCCATGCCTGATCTCACCATCGATCAGTTCCGCGACGAAGTCACTGCCTTCCTCGACGCCAACGCGCCGAAGCGCGACGCCGAGCAGGCCTTCGTCTGGGGTCAGGGCAACGACGATGTCGGCCTGTTCGAGGAGGTCACCCCCGAGAGCGAGGCCCGCGATCTGGTCAAGGCCCAGGAGTGGCGCGCCACGCGCTTCGACGCCGGCCTGGGCCACATCACCGGCCCCGAGGAGTACGGCGGCCGCGGCCTGCCGGGACCCTACGACCGCCTCTACGGCCAGCTCGAAGGCGGCTACAGGACCCCGAACCAGAGCTTCTTCGGCATCGGGCTGGGCATGGTCGCCCCCACGATCGAGGCCCACGCCACGACCGAGGTCAAGGACGCGTACCTGCGCAAGATGTACCGCGGCGACTTGGTCGGCTGCCAGCTGTTCAGTGAGCCCGGCGCCGGATCCGACCTGGCCAGCCTGCAGTGCAAGGCCGAGCGCGACGGCGACGAGTGGCTCATCACCGGCCAGAAGGTCTGGAC
>JAYUBX010000339.1:0-5660 GCA_043740665.1 Candidatus Neomicrothrix sp. | reverse complement strand
GGCGAGGGGAGCTTCGCCCGGGCATTCAACGGGATCAGCACCGCCATCGATCTCGGATTCAGGGTTCGCGTGGCAGCCACCCTCGGCGCCGATGCCGGCGACGCCGAAGCGGAACTCGACGCGTTCTTCGACAAGCTCGGGTTGGACGACGACCAGCGGGTGATCAGGCGCGTCGCCCGTCAAGGGTCAGCCAATGCCGGCCTGACTATCTCTCGGGCATCGCTCATCCCCGAGGTTTGCATCACCGCCGAAGGTGTCTACTGGCACCCGGTCTCGGCCATTGACCCCGCCATGAAAATCTCCGACCAGTGGTCGCCGCTGGACGAGATCATCGACACCACCATCGACGAATACCGCACCCACCGACTTAGAGGCGACGTCCTGGCCAGCACATTCCCGTGCGCCTGAGAAGTCTTCGACCAGGGTTACCGCCGGCAACGTAGTCAACAGGGCATCGGTCGCGGGCCCTGCCCGCTGGAGTGCCGGGGCCAACACTGGAAGCCGACGCTTCGGCTCTGGCGGGGCTGTTATTGGCCTTGGCCGAGGCTGTAACCGGGTGCGCCGTCGAAGGTGAAGAGGCCCTCGCTCTTGATGAAGGGCAGCCCGACCGCAGCGAGGCGGTCGAGGAGAGCGATGATCTGCCCAGTGGTGACGGGTCGCCCGGTCTCGGGGGCTTGAAATCGGCAGCGCCAGTGGTCGGTGGTGATGGTGGACGGGTCGCCCCCGGGGTACACCTTCTGGCCCCGGTTTGACACCATGACCCGTCGGAGATCGCCGGCGTGGGCCTCGAGTTGGTGGCCGAGTTCGTCAGCGGTTCCTCGGTGTTCGACGAACACGTCAATGCCGACCTGTTCTTTCACGGCGATCGGCCGGGGAGCGACTTCGATCCGGATGGGCTCAGCGGTTGCGGGGCAGTCAACGGCCCGCAGTCGTTGGGGTCGAGACCCAAGGCGATCAATGACCGCATCGGCGAAAGCCCTGGTGCCGACCTTCTCGGTGCTGATGTCGGGGGTGTAGATGTCGTAGGTGTGGATCCCATCCTCGATGGTACGAAGCCACGCGTTGTGCACCGTGGTCGCGATGTCGCCTTGACCGATCCGGCGATCTGGGCGGCGACATCGGAGAGGATGTCGCCGTAGAGGTTGGGCATCACCACGACATCGAACGCTTCGGGGGTGTCGGCGAGCTTGGCGGCGCCGATGTCGACGATCCAGTGCTCGTTCTCGATCTCGGGATACTCAGCGGCGACCTCGTCGAAGACCTCGTGGAACAGGCCGTCGGTCAACTTCATGATGTTGTCTTTCGTGAAGCACGTGACCTTGTGACGGCCGTAGCGCCGGGCGTACTCGAAGGCGTAGCGGGAGATGCGCTCGCAACCGGGGCGGCTGAATAGTTTAAGGGTCTGCACCACTTCATCGGTCTGACGGTGTTCGATGCCGGCGTAGAGGTCTTCTTCGTTCTCGCGGACGATGACAACATTCATGTCCGGGTGCTTGGTGGCGACATAGGGAGCGTAGGAGGGGCAGGGCCGGACGTTGGCGAACAGGCCGAGCGTCTTGCGGACCGTGACGTTGAGGCTCTTGAATCCGCCTCCCTGGGGGGTCGTGATGGGGGCTTTGAGGAAGACCTTGGTGCGGTGCAGCGACTCGCAGGCCTCGGGTTCGATGCCGGCGGTGATGCCTTGCGCGTAGACGGCCTCGCCAATCTGGATCGTCTCGATCTCAAGGGCGGCGCCTCCAGCGTCAAGGATGCGCAAAGTGGCGTCCATGATCTCGGGTCCGATGCCGTCGCCGTGGGCGACCGTGATGGGTGTCGGCGTCCGGATCGACGGACGGCTGTCCGAGGCGGATTGTTCGGTGGTGGTCATAGGGCCTTTCAGTGCGAACGAGGAGCGGTCGAATGATCGCCAGGGTCTTGTCGGCCCGGGCCGTCGAGGGTGGCGTATCAGCCTGTGGGGGCTTACGAAACAATCGGCGGGAAGGCGGGGATGGCATCGAATTCTTCGAGCTTGCGCACCAGGGACCAGGGACCAGTGGCCGACGGCGGCGAGCGCGGCCAGTACTTCGGCGATTGCGCTGTCGGTCAAGTGGGCGTCGTCGTGTCGGGCGACGACTCAGGCCCGGAGTCTCCGGTTGTCGGGCTCGTCGATCCCGGTCGCGGCGACATCGATCAGGCGGCAGCCGGTGCGCGCCAGCGCGGCGTGCAGTGCGGGTCCGGAGACAGGGTCGTTGGCAGGCCAGACTTCGAGCCAAATATTGACGCCAGTGACCCGGCGCCGGCTCGCCCCTGCGGGCACGGGAAAGGGCTCGAGGCCAACGATGTCGGGGAGCTTCTCGTCGCTTAGGGCGAAGGTCACGACGCGCGTTCTTTCCCGGATGTCGGACCTGTCGATGGGCCAAAACATCAGATAAGCAATTCGGGTATTGTAAGTCAAGTATAATAGGTTTGTCGTACAAGTCCGAAGTTCAAAGAAGTTGAGGCGTTCGATGTCGCTGATGAATCGTCGGTCGTCATGGCCGTCTGCGCCGACAGAAAGCGGGGATCGATGTCCGAGTGGAGCGACGCGTCGGGGTCAGACCGGTGAATGATCAGATCGACCCGCGCACCCCTTGCATCATCGGCGTCGCCCAGCGAACGTGGCATGCGGGCGCAGATCAGCATCCTGAACCACTCGACATGTGGATAGAGGTGGCCCGGGCAGCCGCTGCGGATGCCGGGATCCAACCGTCGCTGGCCGACCTCGATGCGCTGCATGTGGTGCACTGCATGAGCTGGGCCTACGACGACGCGCCGGCTCGGCTGGCTGCACGACTTGGTGTCGCGGTGGCCCATTCGGAGGTGTCAGTGCTGGCGGGGACGGCCAGCCAGCGCATGGTCAACGCGGCGGCCGAACGCATGCTGACGGGCCATTCAGAACTGGCGTTGGTCGTCGGGGGCGAAGCGCTCGCCTCGCGTCGGCGCCTGCGCAAGAACGGCCAGGAGCCGGCGTGGTCCCATCCGTCGGAGCGGATCGGAGAGGCGCCGATCGATCTCGACGAGTGGATCTGGCCGACCGAATGGGCCCACGAAGTCATCCAGCCGACCCTCACCTTCGCGGCCCTCGACTCCGCTCGGCGCGCCCGACTCGGGGCCGAACCCGAGACCTACCGACGGGCGGAAGCTGAACTGCTGGCACGATTCACCAACGTCGCCGCCTCGAACCCTTATGCCTGGTTCCCGAAGTGTCGCACCGCCGCGGAGATCGCCACGGTCGGGCCTGAGAACCGGTGGATCTCGACGCCGTACACCAAGCACATGGTGGCGATCATGGATGTGGACATGGCCGCCGCGCTCCTCGTCGCCACACACGCCAAAGCCGATGAGCTTGGGGTGTCGCGGGACCAGCGCGTCTATCTGCGGGGTTGGAGCTTCGGACGCGACGCCACCCATGTGGCGGAGCGACCTTTCCTCGACCGATCGCCGGCCATGGTCGAAGTGGCCGCCGATGCGCTGAGGCGCGCCGGTGTAGGCATCGACGACATCGGCCATCTCGATTTGTACTCGTGCTTCGCGTCGTCGGTCCTCTACGCCATCGATGCGCTGGGCGTGAACCGGGACGACCCTCGCGGGTTCACCGTGACCGGTGGTCTCCCGTATCACGGGGGTCCGTCGAGCAACTACACGGCCCACGCCATTGCTGGCGTTGTCCAACGGCTCCGCCACGACGGCACCGGCTTCGGCTTGGTGTCGGGGGTCGGCATGCACATGACCAAGCACGTGTGGGCCGTGTATGGCACCGACCCGGGTCGCCTCTTCCCGCCGGATTACCCGGCCGTACAGGCCCGCATCGACCGAACGCCGACGCGCCGCGTGATTTCCACGCTGACCGAGGAAGCGATGGCCACGATCGGGTGTTACTCGGTCACCCACGACCGGTCGGGGGCTCCGGTGACCGCGCTGGTCGTCGCCGATCTGGAAGGCGGTGCTCGGGCCTACGCCCGCACGACCCACCCCGATGTGCTCGCGGCGTTCGGCGACGGTGAGTGGGTGGGGCGTCGCGTGGGCTTGCGTCCTGGTCTCGCCGGTAGCAACGAGGTCGTGCTCTGACCGTCTGGTGCCTCGGGTCCGAACACAGAACTGGTCAGTCTATGGATTGCAGGCTGGACACTGACCGGCAGGAGCCAGCTCGGCCCGAGGTTGCGGCGTTCGCTCGTTGCAGCCGGTGCGAGCGCACCCGAACACGTCGTAGGCGACGAGGGGAGTGGCTTGGGCACACCATTCGCACGGCAGTCCGGTCTCGACAGCGTTGATGCCCCATCCGGGCGACGCGCAGACGAGGCCGAGGGTGGCAACGCGACGCGCCAGCCGATCGGCGAGTTCGGTCAGGGCCCGCTGCCGTGTGGGGTTCAGGTGGGCCCGCATGTCGGTCTGGATGAGGGCCCGTCCGGACCGATCGAGGCAGAGCCCCACTGCGTGGTCGACCTCGTCGATGTCCACGAGCCCCTTGAACATCGGCGTCGCCTCACCGGGGGGAGAAGCGACGAGACCGTGCGCGGGGAATCCTGAGGATGCGAGGAACGCGGGCGGGATGGGGAGCTCGCGCACTTCGAGGTGCCGGAAGTTCGTATCGGCACTCATGACGTGCTCGACGATCTCAAGGCCGTCCCGTCCGTCGAGGCAGATCGCGAGCTCAACGCCGATTGCCAGATACGGGACGCCAGGGTGCGGTCCGAACGATCCTTCGCTGGCCAGACCGAAGCGGGCCCGGCTGTCCTCGATTGCCCACTGCGCCTTGCGGCGGGCGGTTTCGAGGGGGCTGCCGGGCCGTAGTACCTCGCTGCTGAACGTTCCGAGCAGGTCGGTGTCGACGGCCGCGACGACCATGTCAAGGCCTACGAGCAGGGTCAGGGGCGGCCCGAACTGGCGTTGCTTGCCGTGCTTGGTGGCGATCGCCGCAACTTCGCCGGTCCACGGGTGACGGGAGCCTGGGGCGGTCGAACTCACACGCTGGTTGGGGAGTGGCCAGGATTGGCCAGCTCGGCTTGCACGCGATCGTTGCGGGCGGTGACCGCCTGCACGAGCGCAGCCTGGTGCCGGCGCACCGCGTCGGCGATGGCGGTGTCGGCCAGGGCGAGGATCCGCGCGGCGAGGAGGGCGGCGTTCTCGGCTCCGTCGATGGCCGTCGTCGCCACCGGTATGCCGGCGGGCATCTGCACAATTGAGAGCAGCGAGTCGAGCCCGTCGAGATGCGGTCGGCTGACGGGGACGCCGATGACGGGCAAGGTGGTGGCGGCGGCCACCATGCCGGGCAGGTGTGCAGCGCCACCGGCTCCGGCGATGATGACCTTGATGCCGATGCCCAGCGCCCCGGCCGCGAAGGCGAGCATGCCGGCGGGGTCCCGATGGGCCGATACGACCTGGGCGGTGACGGGGATGCCGAGTGAGCGGAGCGTGTCGATGGCGGGTCTCATCACGGGCAGGTCGGAGTCGCTGCCCATGATCACGGCCACGGTCATGATCGAACCTCCATCGGAGCGGGTTGGGACAACGTGGTCGCTTGGCGCAGCAGGGCAGGTCGGTCGGCTCCGCAGAACGTGACGTGACCGATCTTGCGACCAGGTCGGCTGGTCTTGCCGTAGCGATGAACACGGGCATGGGCGTTCGCGCCGAGCGTTTCCAAC
>JAYUBX010000338.1:0-4020 GCA_043740665.1 Candidatus Neomicrothrix sp. | reverse complement strand
GCCGCGCCGATGCCGCGGGCGCCGCCCGTGATGACGGCCACCGGCCGCTCGTCGGTGCTGGGCTGGTCGTCGCTCACGTGGTCCTCACCGACTGGTCCTCATCGATCTCCAACGGGCGCGGCCCCTGCGGCGCGAGCCACCACCATCCCACGCCGGTTCACCGCCGCGGTCGACGGCGCCCACGACGGCGGCGACCAGGTCACCCGCCAGCTGCACCAGCAGCCGACGACCCTCGTCGGCCGAGGCGCCGGTGGGGTCACCGAGCACGCCGTTGGGGGTGACTGCGACCAACCCACCGCGGCGCAACTCGTCGATCAGTTCGGCCAGCGGCGTGGTCACCCCCGGCTCAGCCTGATCGAGCCGCACCACCTCAGAATCGAGGGCGAGCATCAGCGAGGTCTCGGTACGGCCGGCGTGGCTGTCCGCGTCGACCAGGCGCGGGCTCCAGACCATGACCGATCGAGATTCGGCCCGCAGCAAGGTCACCGCCGCCGCCAAGGTCTCGGCGTTACCGCCGTGGCCGTTCACCAGCACGACCAACGAGAAGTCGTCGCCGACCGAACGCACCAACTCGACCACGACCAACTGCAACGCGGCACGGCCGATCGACACCGTGCCGGCGAATCCCTGGTGCTCGCCGCTGGCGCCGTACGGCAGGGCGGGGGCCACCAGCACGTCGATCCCCTGCCCGGTCAGCTCGACGGCCGCCGCGTCACCGATGGCCACCGCGATTCGAGTGTCGGTGTCGAGCGGCAAGTGGGGGCCGTGCTGCTCGGTCGACCCGAGCGGCACCAACAGCACCGAACGGGCGCCGGCGACATCGGGCGATGTGGCATCGCCCAGCCGCCGAGCCGGGCTCACTCGATCTCGCCCCAGGCGCGGAGCTGCGCGATCACCAAGTCGGCCGCCTCGGCCGCGTCGGCATGGACGGTGCGCGGGGGCGTGCGCTCGACCAGCGCGCCCGTCAGGGCGAGGATGCGATCGCGCACGTCGAGGTCGGCCGAGGGCGGCGGCAAGATCTGCGGCCGGGGACGGTAGGCGCTGATCCCGGTGACCCGCACGGTCGACCGTGAACCCGTGGTCGATGCAGGAAGCACCTCGATCGGCGCGGTGCGGGCCGCCAGCACCGCACCCAGCCCGGCGCGCCGCAGCTCAGCCGAGCTGCCCTCGACCGAGATCACGGCCGGCACCGATACCGACAGCACTTCGCGACGACCGCCATCGAGCCGGCGGGTCGCAATGAGCGAGCCTGGGGCACCCGCCGGATCGATCTGCACCAGGCCCAAGGCCTGGGCCGCACCCAGGTGCGCCGCCAGGTAGGCCGGCACCGAGCCGGATCCTCGATCCGAGCTGTAGTCGCCGCAGCACGCCAGGTCCGCGTCGGTCAGCGCCCCTGCGAGGGCGGCGGCGACGTGCCCACTTGGCTCCGATCCCGACCCGTCGATGCGCACGGCCCGGGTCGCTCCGACGGCCAAGGCATCGCGCAGCAGCGCCTCGGCACCGGCGGGACCGACCGTCACCACGGTGACCTCAGCCGACCAGCGCGCCGCCAGCACGAGCGCCCATTCGAGCGCGGCCTGGTCGGCCGCCGAACACCCCGTGCTGTGGCCGTCGTCGTGCACGAATCCGCTCAGCGGGTCGACCTCGGGTCGCAGGTCGACCCACTTCAGGGCCACGCCGATGTGCAGGGTCTCGGCCATATCAGCTGCGGTGGAACACGACGCCGTGCCCACCGTCGGGATAGGTCCACTCGATGGCCCCGGCCGTGTTGCAGACCATGTAGCAGGTTCCGCATTCGAAGCACTGCTCGTAGTTGAAGAGGATGCCGCCATCACTGGTGGGCACGAACAGGTTGGCGGGGCACGCGGTGACACAGGCCTTGGTGGTGCATCCCCGACAGGCATCACCGTCGACGGTGATGTGGGCTCGGGTACCGACCCGGAATTCGACCAGACCCATGCGGTCCTCGAAGCTGACGTCGGCCCAGTTCTCGCCGAGGGCGCCGTTCGGGATCGTCGGCGTGGCCATGGCGGGATCGTACGGGAGCGGGGCCGTCGGACCCTGGCGCGACTTCATCCGAAGGTCCGAGCGGAGACGTAGGCGTCGTGGGCCAGATGCCGCAGCTTGACCTTGGCTCGGCGCAGCTCGCGCCAGCCCAGCGCCATGACGCCCTTCTTGGGGACGGGGTTGGTCACCGTGAACATCCCTTCGGCCAGGTTGCACATGAGGGCCGGATAGATCGACTGCATGCGGTGCGACATCAGCAGTTCGGGCGCCCGGCGCAGCTTGCGGTGGTCGGCCAGCACGAAGCTGTCGTCGAGTCGGGTGCGGTAGCCCGCCAAACCCTCGGCCGACAGATCACCGGCGGCCAACGCGTCGAGTGTCGCCAGACCGGCGGCCTGGCCCGAGCCGATGGCGAAGTTCACGCCTTCGAGCCAGATGCCGGCGGCCAGACACATGGCGGCGGCATCGCCGGCGATCAGGAGCCTGTCGGCCACGAGCTCGGGCATCATGTCGTAGCCGCCCTCGGGGATCAGGTGAGCCGAGTACTCCTTGAGCTCGGCGCCGGCGACCAGCGGCGCCACCATGGGGTGCCGCTTCAGGTCGGCGATCAGCTCCTCCGGTCGCACCTTGGCCTCGGCCAGACCGGTCACGCTCAGCACGACCCCGACGGCGATGCTCTCGAGGTTGGTGTAGATGAAACCGCCGCCAGGGATGCCTCGGGTACAGCCGACGATCTCGAAGTCGGCGCCTTCGTTGCCGGTGAGGGCGAAGCGCTTCTCGATCTCGTCGCGTGGCAGCGCCAGCACCTCCTTGGCGCCGAGGGTGAAGTTCTCGGGCACTGCGCCGGGGTAGAGCCCGGCCTCTTTGGCCAGGAACGAGTTGACCCCGTCACAGGCGATGACGACCGACGCGGTCAGGTCGCCGTCGGGTCGATCGGTTCGCACCCCGTTGACCCGACCGGACGCGTCGCGCAACAGACCCGTGGCCGTGGTCGCGGTGACCAGTACGGCCCCGGCATCGACCGCCTGATCGGCCAGCCACGAATCGAAGTCGGGACGGAACGTGGTGGCCCCGTTGTAGGGCACGTCACCCCAGGCCGTGGTGCGGTAGTCGACGGTGAGCGACTGGGTCTCGGTCATGATCACCGTGGCTCGCCGGGTGACCCACCGTTGCATCGGTGCGTGCTCCCACCAGCGCGGGATCAGCGTGTCGAGGATGCGGCCGTAGACCACCCCGCCGTACATGTTCTTCGACCCGGGGAAGGGTCCCCGTTCGAGCAGGCACACCCGCCGGCCTGCCCGGGCCAGCACCAGCGCGGCGGTCGACCCGGCGGGGCCGGCGCCGACCACGATGACGTCGAAGTCCGGCTCGGACTCGGTGTCGAGATCGACCGCGAGGTCGGGTCGTTGGTCAGGCATCGGGGGCTACTCCCAGGCGGCGGGCGAGCTCGGCGACCAGCGCCGGCGCGTCGGTGACGATGGCCAGGTCGGCCATCGACATCATCGGGCAGCTGGCATCGGTGTTCACCGAGATCACGTGCTCGGGATCGCCGAGGCCCGACACGTGCTGGACGGCGCCGCTCACGCCGAAGGCCAGGTAGAGCCGGGGGTGGACGGTCACACCCGTCGTGCCGATCTGGCGCTCGAATGGCAGCCAGCCCCAGTCGGTGATCACCCGCGTGCCGCCGGTCGAGCACCCGAGCGCCTCGGCCACCAGACCCAGCTGATCCATCGCGTCGGCACCACCGAGCCCGGCGCCACCCCCGACGATGCGGGGCGCCTCGGCCAGATCCATGGTGGCGGGGTCGGCCGGCAGCACCTCGATGAGCTCGGCGTCGACGGTGGCCGCTACCGGGTCGGGCACGAGCAGCGTCTCGACGGTCAGGGTCAACGACGCGTCGGGCTCGATGCCTCTGACGCCGGGCTGCAGGGTCGTCACGAACGGGCCATCGACGACCAGGTCGTGCATGACCAGGCCACCCTCAACGGCGACGGTGGCGCCGTCGGGCCGCACGCG
>JAYUBX010000337.1:0-1671 GCA_043740665.1 Candidatus Neomicrothrix sp. | reverse complement strand
GTCACCTCGCTCACCGCCGTGGTGTGGAGCTCGGCCCAGAACCAGTACGTGCTCAAGACGTTCAGCCGGGCCGACGCCGACATCAAGCCGTTCCTGACCCATCTGGGTCGGGCCTTCATCACGTCGGCCACGCTGCAGCTGGCGACCAACGTCCGGCTGCGCTGCCAGAGTTGGTACAACATCCCGACGACCGAACTGTTCGGTCCGCAGGGCACGAGCGGCCGCACCTTCGCCAGCTACGTCTCGCAGGCGGGGCGGGTCGAAGCGATCTGGTTCCCGTTCACCACGACCCCGTGGCTCAAGGTGTGGACACCGACGGCATCGAAGCCGTTCTTCTCCCGCCAGGTCACCAGCCCGTACAACTATTCGTTCTCGGATCGGATCCCGCAGAACCTGACCGACCTGTTGGCCCAGATCATCGGTGGCAATGGCTCCCTTACGCCCAGCTTCGGCGGGTTGCAGCTGAGCATCGTGCAGACCGGGCTGATCGTCACCGGAACCTGGGACATCTGGGGCTGGGCCAAGGATGTGCAGTTCTACATCCGGCCCACCACCCTGCGGGTGTCCGAGGGCGGCGCGGCCATCCTCACCACGCGGGCCAACATCCAGCGGGTCATCAACGAGTTCACGACGTGGTACTCGGCCCGGCTGGCCGCCTATCAGGCCCGGGGCCTCTATCCCATGAACGGTCCGGTCGAGATCCGGTGCTGTGGCCTCGATCAGGTCAGCGACGTCAAGGTGCCGACGTCGGGCTCACCGCAGCTGTCGGCGGTCCGGCCCCGTGCCGATCATCCCGAGTGGGACACGGCCGTCTGGCTCGATGTGCTGACCGTGCCGGGCACGCCCGCCGCGTTCGAGTTCTACCGCGACATGGAGCAGTGGATGCTGGCCAACTACACGGGGTCCTACGCGGCGGTGCGGCCCGAGTGGTCGAAGGGCTGGGCGTACACGTCGACCTCGGCGTGGGCCGACCCGACCATCCTGGGCACCACGATCCCCAATGCGTACCGCTCCGGGCAGGCCTCGGGCGACAACTGGGACACCGCCCTGGCCACGCTCGATGCCTACGACCCGCACCGCATCTTCAGCAACGGCTTCATCAACACCCTGCTGCCCTGATCGAACCCCCACGGTCCGGGTCTGCTGACCCTGAAGTGGGGCCGCAGAAGAATCGAGTCAGGGGTGCGATTCGAGGGACAGGCCCGGGCGGGCGGCGTCGATGGGGATCTGGCCGTTGGCGGCCGGGTCGCCGTCGAGCGCGCCGCGCAACACGTCAACCGTCACCGCGATGATGTCGGGCAGGTGGGGTGAGTCGGTCGAGGGCGCCAGGTGACCTTCACCGGTGACGATGAGCAGCCACGCCCGCTGGGAGAACTGGTCGAACAAGGCCCGGGTGCGGGCCGGCGGGTTGACGTCGTCGACCGAGCCGGTCACCGCCAGCAGCGCGGGATAGTCCGCTGGGTCGAGGCCGGGCCGGATGGGGGACGGCTGAGCCGAAAAGGCCACCACCGCGCCGATCGAGGGACCGGCACACGTCGACGCCAGCGCCGCGTAGGCGGCCGCGGTCGCGCCGTCCGACTGGCCGGCCAGGCCCACGGCACCCGGCGCAACCTTGCCGGCCAGAACGCTGGCCGCGTCATCGGCGCTGGCCTGCACCTGACCGGCGACCAA
>JAYUBX010000336.1:0-1666 GCA_043740665.1 Candidatus Neomicrothrix sp. | reverse complement strand
GCCGCCGTCGCCACACCCGCCGTCGCCTCTGGTTCCGTCTGGGATCGGGTGGCCACCTGCGAAGCCCACAACGACTGGGCGACCCACACGGCCAGCGGCTTCTCTGGTGGCCTCCAGTTCGCCGACGCCACCTGGCGCTCGTACGGCGGCACTGCCTTCGCCCCCTCGGCGTGGCAGGCCAGCCGCGAGCAGCAGATCTCGGTCGCCGAGCGCGTGCTCGCCTCCACCGGCTGGAAGGCCTGGCCCGCCTGCAGTCTCATGCTCGGCCTGCGCTGATCAACCCGAAACCGGGCACCAAAACGGTCGCAATCCGGCCTGCAAGGATGCCCGGTTTCGGGGTGGTGGGATAGCCTCGGCGCAACCGCACGAGAGGACACCAACCATGGCATTTGAACTTCCCCCGCTTCCGTACGCGCAGGACGCGCTCGATCCCTACATCAGCGCCGAGACGCTCGAGTACCACTACGGCAAGCACCACGCGACCTACGTCGCCAATCTCAACAAGCTGACCGCCGACACGGACATGGCTGACAAGTCGCTCGAGGCCGTCATCGCCGAGGCCGACGGTCCGCTGTTCAACAACGCCGCTCAGGTCTGGAACCACAGCTTCTACTGGAACTGCATGGCTCCGGGCGGCGGCGGCGAGCCGACCGGCGAGACCGCGGACCAGATCAACCGCGCCTTCGGCTCGTACGCCGACTTCCGGGCCCAGTTCGCTGATGCCGCCACCACCCAGTTCGGTTCGGGTTGGGCCTGGCTGGCCGACGACGGTACCGGGCTCAAGATCATGAAGACGGCCAACGCCGACACGCCGCTGAAGCATTCGGCCAAGGCCCTGCTCACCATCGATGTGTGGGAGCACGCTTACTACATCGACTACCGCAACGCCCGGCCCAAGTACATCGAGACGTTTCTCGACAGCCTGCTCAACTGGGATTTCGTGGCCGCCAACGCCGCCTGATCCTGCGCTGATTTGATGCCTCGAGCCGGGGGTTCGCCCCCGGCTCGGTCGCGTCCCGGTCGCGTTCCGGGTGTGATGAGCCAGGTACAGTCCGGCGGTGGCTGACCCGACCCCGCAGCAACTCCACGACGCGTGCGGCGTCGCCCCCTCGTGGATCTGCGAGAAGACCTACCAGGCCACTGGCAGCAACACCTGGGCGCACCTCGTCGACTGGGTCGTGGCCAAGCCGCTGACCATCGCCCTGATCATCGTGGCGGCGGCGATCATCAATCGAATCCTGCACCACACCGTGCAGCGGATGGTCGACCGGGTCACCAGCAACCCACCCACCAGCAATCCGCCCACCAGCGATCCCGAGGCGGCGGTGCCGCCTACGCTGCTGTCACCCCGGGTGTGGAACCAGCGTCGGGAGGCCCGGGCCAACACCCTGGGCAGCGTGCTGCGCAGCACGACATCGATCGTGGTCTGGGTGACCGCGCTGTTCGCCGTGTTCGGCGTGTTGAACATCAATCTCGGACCGCTGATCGCCGGGGCCGGCATCGCCGGCATCGCCCTCGGGTTCGGGGCCCAGAGCCTGGTGAAGGACATCGTCACCGGCATCTTCATGCTGGCCGAGGACCAATACGGCGTCGGTGACGTGGTCGACCTGGGCGACGCCGTAGGCACGGTCGAGAAGGTGTCGATCCGGTCGACCCGGCTGCGGGA
>JAYUBX010000335.1:0-5914 GCA_043740665.1 Candidatus Neomicrothrix sp. | reverse complement strand
CGAGAATCGATGGCAGCACGGGAATTTCACCCGCGATTTCGTGCATCATCTCGATACTCTTCTGATGCGGTGCAGGATCGACACAATGCCCGCCGCCGGCAGGCGGTAGGACGGCAGGTCGGTAAAGCCGCCGGCTCAGAGCCCTGGTGCTACTGGTTGACCTCGGCCAGCGCGTTGCCCGCCCGGGTGACGACCGCGGCGGTGTGCATGTAGTTGCTGCTGCCGGTGTGGGGCACGTTCGAGTAGGTCACCTTGTTGGTCGCCGGCAGGCTCATGTAGAGACCCGACGCGGTCGGTGTGACCCAGTCGCCGTCCGACGCCATCACGGTGAACTCGGTACCGTTCTTGCCCTGCGGGTTGCCGTTGCCGTTGAGCCAGTTGAGGTCAGAAGCACCGGGCTTGAGCGAGGTGCACTGCCCCCACAGACACAGGTTCGAATACCAGGCGGCCCCGTTGTGCGGAGTCCCGAGGGTGACGACATCCTCGACGTCGATCGGCGCGGAGAAGCCCGACTCGGCCTTCTGGGCGCCGTACACGCCACCCCGGGCAATGAGCCCGCCCATCGAGTAGCCGACCACGTCGACGGCGATGCCCCGAGAGGTGAACTGGCTGTAGACGTAGGTCGAGAACGCCTTGGCGATGGCCTTCCACGAACTGCTGTTGCTGAAGCTGCCGTAGGAACGCAGGTTCACGTCGCAGTTGACATCACCGGAGTAATAGCCGACCTTGATCATCGAGCCGGTGAAGCCCTCCGACCGCATCTGGCCGATCATCGCATCGAAATCGCCGCCGCAGTCGGTCGAGTTCGACAACGGGTTGTAGCCGTGCACGAACAACACGGCCTTCGATCGGTTGTTGGTGCGGGCCTGGGCCGGTGTGGCCCCAATGGTTCCGAACAGCAGGGCCAACGTGGCCACCACGGTGGCCACCGCCAGCACCCGAATGGATCGCGGACGCGCTGAACCAGGGCCCGAATGGGCTTTCGACATACGAAACTCCCCCTTTTGGTGATCCGCTGATCACCGTCGCCGCTGCGAAGTTACCGGTCGGTAACCTCTCGGCGATCACATTATGACGGATGTCACAACTCAGGTCAACGACCACCCAATCCCGGCCACAGCCGAACGGGTGCGGCCTGCGGATTCAGCGACGGTTGAGCAGGCTCAGCAGACGCAGGATCTCGAGGTACAACCACACCAGAGCGATCATCAGCCCGAAGGCGCCGTACCACTCCATGTAGCGAGGGGCCTTGGCCACGACTCCCGACTCGATCAGGTCGAAGTTCAACATGAGGTTGAACGACGCCACCCCGACGATCAGCACGCTGATGCCGATACCCATAGGCGTCGGCTGGTTGAGGAACGGAACCGTCGCCCCGAAAAGCGATGCGACGAACGACAGCAGGTACATGACCATGATGCCGAGCATGGCGCCGATGATGATCATGCGGAAGCGCTTGGTGACCCGGATCAGGCGGGTGGCGTACAGGAACAGCATCACCGCAAACACCGACAGCGTGGCCAGCACCGCCTGCAGGACGATTCCCTTGAACTGGGCGTTGTACATGGCCGAGATGGCGCCGAGCACGGCGCCTTCGAGGATGGCGTAGATCGGCCCGGTGAACATGGCGATACGGGGCTTGAAGATGGTGACGATGGCGAAGCCCAGCGCGGCGATGGCCACGATGAACAGCCAACCCGGGGCGGTGACCGAATAGGTGGTCTGGCCCGCCGCATTGGGGATGCCGAGCGTCTGGGTGACGCCCTGCCAACCGAACCAACCGCCGCCAAGCAGCAGCACGAAGAGCACCAAGGTGGCGCTGAACGTGCCGCCGTAGGTCATGACCTTGCCGGTGACGATGCCCGATGGTGGCCGCAGCGTGGTGCTGTCGGACGTCGCAACGGTGCCGGCGGGAGCAGCCCAGCCGGCTTGGCCGGACTGACCTGACTGTTCCTCGTCGATTGCAGCCTGGAACTTCTGCTGGTTGAGGGCGGGATTGCTGAGCGCCATCAGGGACTCCTCTCGGGGGGTGCGGTGCCGCCGGCCGGGGGATGACCTAGTCGGAGCCGCAGCGAACGGAGTCAGACTACCGGCGCGTACCCGCCTACTGGTCGTCAGGGTCGGGGGTGGAGTCGTGGCGAGCCAGTCGCCGGATGACCTGGCGCCAGCGGCCTCCACGGGTCCGGTCGGGCTCGGCCGTCATGTGGGTGTCGATCACCTCGTGGCGCTCGATGTAGGTCGAGCCGACCGCCTGCAGCACCGCGGCCGCCGGCAGCGCCAGCAGGGCGCCGACCGGCCCGAACAGCCCGGCCCCGGCGACCACCGAACCGAAAGCGACCGCGGGGTGCAACGACATGGTGCGCGCCGTGATTCGGGGAGCGAACAGGTAGTTCTCCACCTGCTGATAGGCGAAGGCGAAGGCCACCACCCAGACGGCGTCGACCGGGTCGACGGCCAGAGCGATGAGCGCCGGGAAGGCACCGGCGATATAGGTGCCGACGACCGGCACGAACTGCGAGACGAGACCAACGAACACGGCGAGGGCGATGGCATAGGGCACGCCGATGATGACGAAGGCCACATAGTGGAAGAAGGCCGACAGCAGGCCCAACAGCAGGCGGGAGTACAGGTAGCCGCCGGTTTTCTGGATGGCGATCTCCCAGCTGTTGATGACCTCCCGCTGCCGGGCGGGACGCAGGAAGGAGCACACCGTCCGGCGGAATCGGGGGCCGTCCGCCACCAGGTAGAAGGTGAACAACAAGATGGTGAAGAACTGGAAGACCACGCCCAGCGCGCTGAGGCTGAAGCCGAGGGCATGGCCCGCCAGCTTGGTGGCGAACGTGCGGATCGGGCCGTCGGGCTTCGAGAACTCCTCGCTGATCTGATCGCTCGACAGGTGCGTGCCGAACGTCGAGTTCAGCCAGGCCTCAATGGTCTGGGCCTTGGCCGGTGCCTGGTCGATGAACTCGCTCACCTGATCGACTACCAGCTTGCCAATGGCGCCCAGGAACAGGGCCGTCGCGAGAAACAGACACGCCAGCACCAAACCGGTGGCGGCACCACGACGCCAACCCCGCTGGGCCAACCAGTCGACGGCCGGTTCGAGGGCGAACGACAAGAAGAGCGACACCACCAACATCAAGATCAGGTCGCTGAGCCGCGTGAGCAGCCAGTCGGCCGCGCTCAGGATCACCACGCCGCCAAAGACCAACAAGATCACCCGGGGAATCCAGGGCGGCATGGTGTTCGGGTCGGGCGCAGCCGCAGAGGGCGCAGTGGCCGGTGCCACGGTGTCGTCGGCCATGGTCGCACCGTGGCACGGACGCGACCGTTGGCGGTGGATACCCCGGGAGCGACCCGGCGATCAGGCCGCCGATCGAGCGCGGTGCGAACGAGTCGGAGGCGCCCTCTGGGGTGGACTACCTTGCGTTGACTTCGCCCGAGCCCGGAGGTCCCCCGTGGACACATTCGACGACCTGATGGAATCGAACGAGGCCCATGCCGCCACCTTCGCCGCAGGCGAGCTCGCCGCTCCGCCCCGACGGCACTTGGCCGTGCTCACGTGCATGGACTGTCGTATCGACGAGCACGAGGCGTTCGGTATCCGACCCGGTGATGCCCACGTTCTGCGCAACGCCGGCGCCCGAGCGTCTGACGATGCCATCCGGTCGCTCATCAAGTCGACGCATCAGCTCGAGGTCAACCGCATCGCGGTCATTCACCACACCGACTGCGGCGCCGCCAAGATCGGGTTGGCCGAGCTGCGGGCCAAGGTGCTCGACCGCACCGGTCACGATCCGGTCGAGATCGACTTCCACCTGATCGGTGATCCCGACGCGACCTTGCTGGCCGACGTCGAACGGATTCGCTCGTCACCCTACCTGCCGGCCGGCACTCTTGTCGGTGGCTTCGTCTACGACGTGCGCACTGGTCGACTCGACGCACGGGCCATCGGCGAAACCGGCGGCGACGGACTGCGCCTCATCACCAGCTGAGCTCGGAGTTGATCGAGCCCGTCGGGCTCAATCAGTCGTAGCGACGCTCGTCCCACCAAGGATAGAAGTCGGGCATGTCCTCGCTGGGCTTCAGCGACCACTCGGCGGGGCGCTTCTCGAAGAAGGCGGTGATGCCTTCGCGTGCGTCGGCCAACTGACCGGTCACGAACACACCGCGAGAGTCGATCTTGTGGGCCTCCATCGGATGGTCGGCCCCCAACATGCGCCACATCATCTGACGGGTCAGCGCGACCGAAACTGGCGCGGCGTTGGCGACAATCTCGGCGGCCAGAGCCCGCGCGACCGCGAGCACCTCGTCGGCGGGATGGATGCTGCGCACCAAACCCCCGGCCAGCGCTTCGGGAGCCCGGAAGACCCGAGCGGTCAAACACCACTCGAGGGCCTGATTGATGCCCACGACGCGGGGCAGGAACCAACTCGAGCACGCTTCGGGCACGATGCCCCGACCGGCGAACACGAAGCCCACCTTGGCGTCGTCGGCCAGCACCCGGATATCCATCGGCAACGTCATGGTCACCCCGATGCCCACCGCAGAGCCATTCATGGCGGCGATGACCGGCTTGGTGCATTCGTAGATGCGCAGGGTGACCTGCCCGCCGCCGTCACGCGGCGCCTGACGGAACTTGTTGCCGGCCTGGCTCACCGCGTCGAAGGTGGCGCCTCCCCCGCCCAGATCAGCGCCGGCGCAAAACGCCCGTCCGCGCCCGGTGACGATGACCACGCGCACGTCGTCGTCGGCGTCGATCCGATCGAAGGCGTCGATCATCTCGGCCTGCATGGTCGGTGTGAACGCGTTCATGCGCTCGGGTCGATCGAGCGTGATCGTGGCGATCCGCTCGTCGACCCCATACACGATCTCGGTGTAGTCCATGGCTCCCCCTCCCCCGAAACCGAGCATCATTGCAGGCCGGATACCGTCCGCTTTCGTGCCCAGTTTCCGTCGACTAGACGTCGAGGAAGCGGGTGACGGCGATGCCGGCACCGATCGCACCGACGACGCAACCGGTGACGCCCAGCAACAAGAAGATGCCGGCGATCTCGGTGCTGCTGAGCACGAACCCGCTCACCAGCGGGAAATCCTGCGAACTGGGGAGCCACTTCTCGAAGAACGGTTTGAACAGGGCCAGCCCGCCGACGGCCAGCGTCGCCCCGATGACACCCTGTATCAAGCCTTCGAGCATGAACGGCACCCGGATGAACCAGTTGGTGGCGCCGACCAGCTTCATGACCTCGATTTCGCGCCGACGGGCGAACATGGCCATGCGGATCGTGTTGAGCACCAACAGGATCGCCGAGAACAGCAACACGGCGGCCACGACGAAGATGCCGACGGTGAACCGGGACGCCAACGCCTGCACCGCCTTGATCGTCTTCGAGGCGAAGGCGACATTGCGGACCCCCGGTTTGCCGAAGTACTGCTCGCCCAGCGTCTCGACCGCCTTGGCGTCCTTGTCGACCGGCACGACCCGATACGACGGCGGCAGGATCTCGGGGGTCACCGTGTCGACCATCTCGGGGGAGTCGGCGAACAGTGACTTGAACTCTTCGTACGACGCCTGCTGATCGACGTAGGTGGTCTTCTCGACCTCGGGGCTGTCCTTGAGGTCCTGGCCGACGGCGGCGATCTGCTCAGGGGTCGCCCCCGGGTTCAGGAACACCACAAACTCGATGCCGCCCTGCCAGCGGCGGGTGGCGTTCTGCACGCCTTGGCGCAGCATGAGCGATGCCCCCACCAGGAAGAGCGACACGAACACGGTCATGACCGATGCCAGCGTGATGGTGAAGTTGCGGGCGAGGTTCGAAGATGTCTCGCGGACGACGTAATCGATCTTGGGCATCGGGGATTCCTACTCGTAGACGCCGCGGGCCTGGTCACGCACGATCGAGCCGCGGTCGAG
>JAYUBX010000334.1:0-3902 GCA_043740665.1 Candidatus Neomicrothrix sp. | reverse complement strand
GGGGCCGTCTCGTTGATCGTGGCCATCACTCTTCTCGGGATTCACTGACCGCATCTGGTCATCGAGCGTCGTTGGCGACGTCAGGTGGGTCACGATGGGGCGTGCTCAGGGCGACGGTGTTCGAAGACGAGGGCAGTCCCGCGAGATAACCGACCGCGACAAGATCTCTGACCTGGTCGGTCATACCGCTTCGCTGCTCTGGGTCGATGTCGTGGATCCGAGCGAGGCGACCTGCTGTTGGTGCAGAACGAGTTCGCCCTCCATCCGTTGGCCATGGAGGATCTGCGCCATCCGGGCCAACGGCCCAAGATCGAGCGCTACGACACGCATGCCTTCATCGTGGCCTACGCCAGCAACGGCGATCCCCGCCACCTGGCCGAGCTCGACCTGTTCGTGGCCGAGGGTTGGCTGGTGTCGGTGCGCCACACCTATCAGGGCGACGAGTGCATCGACGTGCTCGACATCGCGGCCCGGTTCGACCGCACGCGTGCAGGCCACAACACCGTCGGGTCCTGCTGGACACGATGCTCGACGCGGTGGTCGACACCTATTTCGAGGCGCTGGACACCAGCGAGAACAAGCTCGAGCAGGTCGAGAGTCGCATCTTTTT
Source organism: Candidatus Neomicrothrix sp. (assembly GCA_043740665.1). Classification (GTDB taxonomy): domain Bacteria; phylum Actinomycetota; class Acidimicrobiia; order Acidimicrobiales; family Acidimicrobilacustridaceae; genus UBA4742. Next base: position 3,292 of record JAYUBX010000334.1, on the reverse strand, counting down.
GGTCGATGGTCCCAACGAGACCAGCCTGCAGCAGGACCTGCTGGTGTTGCGGCGCGAACTGCTGATGTTGCGGCGGCGGGTGATTCCGTTACGTGACGTGCTTCAGGTGATCCTGCGCCAAGAGGTGCGGCCCGTGCGCGAGGACGTGCAGCGCTACTTCCAGGATGTGCTCGACCACATCCTTCGGGTCATCGACACGTTGGAGACCCAACGCGAGCTGCTCGGCAACGCCGTCGATGCCCATCTGGCGGTCGTGAACAACCACATGAACGACATCATGAAGAAGATGACGCCATGGGGAGCGATCCTGTTCGGCGCGGCCCTGATCACCGGCATCTACGGCATGAACTTCACCTACATGCCCGAACTCGATTGGCACTACGGCTACTGCGTCGCCCTAGGGCTGATGCTCACGATGACGACGTCGCTCTACGTTTGGTTCAAACGGAAGGGCTGGTTGTAGTCGAAGCGTCGACATCGGTCACGGTGACCGGTCGCCACAACTGCACCAGACCGACGACCAGCATCACGACCAGAAGACCGTTGCGGGTGACCAGCGGGACCATCGACCAGAACTGACCCTTGATCTGGGTCAGGATCGTGGCGAAGACGATGGTCGTCAGGGCGGTGATCGCCACGGTGAGCAGGCCGATCGTCCAGTTGCGACGGGCCACCACGATGGCGGCCGACGGCAGCACCCACAGGATGTACTGCGGAGACAGGATCGGGGCGAAGATCAGGAGACCCAGCACGCACACCAGCGGAGCCATGCCGTAGACGACCGAGTCGTCGTCGCCGGCTCGGCGGCGCCGCCAGGCCAACCACCAGGCCAGCAACACCGTGAGCCCACTGAGCGCGGTCAGGATCGGTCGGCCATAGGTCGGGATGGCGGCCGCGGTACGCCACGCCCCACCCTCGACGTGCGACGCCAGCGGGTTCGACCAGTGGTACCACAGGCCGACCATGCTCTCGATCTGCCAACCCTTCGAGCCCCGGAAGCTGAGCACCTGCTGAGGGCCATCAGTGCCGGCCCACGCGACCCAGGCCACGCCCCCCACGATCAGCGAGATGACCCAGGCCACGGTGGCCTTGGTCTTGCGTTCGATCAGCAGCACCGGCAACAACACCGCCGGCCACACCTTGGCGTAGATCGACACCGCCAGGGTCGCGCCGCCGCTGCGCTGAAGGCCCCGACGCACCAGGCCGAGCCCGAGGGTGGCCAGGAAGACCGACAGCAGGTCGATGCGGACATACAGGAACGGGAACAGGATCATGGGCGCGCTCAGCCCGAGGTAGGCAAGGGCAGTTCGTCGATCCCAGGCCCACGCCAACACGCCGACGGTCGCCAGGTCGAGCACCAGTTCGGACACGATCAGCTTCTGCAGCGTGCTGGCCTGGTCGAACCCGTGGGTCGCCTCGACGAGGGCCAACGTGATGGGCGGGTACTCGACCTCGTAGTCGCGGTACGGGGTGCCGTGGCTGTTGCTGATCTCGTCGTAGCGACGGGCGTCGCCACCGAGGATGTTGTTGTCGCGCTCGGTGTGGGCGTTGAGTAACCAGGCCGCGCCGATCAGCCGCATGGCGATGAGCACCACGAAGCCGGCCAGCATCCAGCGGGAGGTCGATGGCTTCTTGGCCTGCGATACGGCCGGAGGCCGGTCAGCAGGGGCGTCACGCACGCGCCGACACTAGTGGGGCCGTCTGCGTTGTCGCGACCACCGCGGGCGGGGGTTCAGCCGACGGGCTCGCGGGAGCGGCGCTCGTCGCCGGCATCGACCAGATCGAGCACGGGCTCGCCATTGTCCGATGCCATCTGGCCATGGGCGACCTGAGGATCCTTGCCTTCGATGTGGATCTTCGGGAGCCAACCCAGCCACTTGGGGAACCACCAGTTGGCGTCGCCGAGTAACTCCATGGTCGCGGGCACCAGGATCATCCGCACGACGGTGGCGTCGATCAGCACGGCGAAGGCCAGGCCGAGGCCGAACTCCTTGACGACCCGCTGGTCGCCGAACACGAAGCTGCCGAAGACGCAGACCATGATGGCGGCGGCGGCCGTGATCACTCGGGCGGTGGCGGCCAGACCGTCGGCGACGGCCTCGCGGTTGTTGCCACCGTTGCGGTCGTACTCCTCCTTCATGCGACTGAGCAGGAAGACCTCGTAGTCCATCGAGAGGCCGAAGAGGATAGCGAAAAGCATCATGGGCAGGAAGCTCTCGATGGGTCCGGCTTGGCCGACGCCGATGAGATCCTTGCCCCAGCCCCACTGGAAGACGGCGACCATCAGGCCGTAGGCCGCACCGATCGACAGCAGGTTCATGATCACCGCCTTGATGGGCACGACGATCGACCGGAACACGATGAGCAACAGCAGGAAGCTCAAGCCGAGCACGACACCGATGAACAACGGCAGCCTCGTCTGCAGCTTGGTGGCCACGTCGTCGAAGGCGGCGGTAAGACCGCCGACGTGCACCTTCACGTCGGTACCGGCGGTGGCGGCTGGCAGAACCTCATTGCGGAGGTGCTCGATCAGCTTCACGGTCGCGGCGTCCTGCGCCGAGGTGGTGGGGATCACCTGGATGATGGCGGCGTCGCCGCCCTGGTTGGGTCGGGGCGGGTAGGCCTGGGCCACGCCCGGCGTCGCGTTGAGGGTGGCAACGAGGTTGGTGAGGGTCGGAAGGTCCTGGGGCCCACTGATCTCGGCGGCCAGCAGCAGCGGGCCGCTGGCGCCCGCCCCGAAGCCCTCGGCCTTCAGGTCGTAGGCCCGGCGCGTGGTCTCGGTGCGGGGCGAGTTGCTCTCGTCGGACGAGCCCAGACGGATCGACACGACCGGCAGGGCCAGTCCGAGCAGGATGGCCAGGCCGAGGGCGGCGAACGGCCAGGGGTGACGCTGCAGGAAGTGGCTCCAGCGATAGCCGGCGGTGGTGCGAGGATCCTTCATCTTGCCGGTGCCCGGCAGTTTGAACTTGTCGATGTTGCGGCCCACGAAGCCGAGCAGGGCCGGCAGCAGGGTGATCGACGCGACCATGGTGACCAACACCACGGCGGCGGCGCCGACGCCCAGGCCGCCGACGAAAGCGATGCCGATCAGCAGCATGCCCAGCAGCGAGATCACCACGGTGGTGCCGGCGAACAGCACGGCTCGACCGGCGGTATCGAGGGCGGTGACGACCGAGGTCTCGGGGTCGAGGCCCTCCTGCAGCCCCTGGCGGTAGCGGGTGACGATGAACAGCGCGTAGTCGATACCCACGCCGATGCCGATCATGGCGGCCAGCTGGGTGGCGAACTCGGG
>JAYUBX010000333.1:0-10492 GCA_043740665.1 Candidatus Neomicrothrix sp. | reverse complement strand
CGACGACGGGTGTTCCGGCGGTTTGGAGTCGTGAGCACCGCTCCGCACGCGATGAGGAGGATCCCGAGCAGGCCGGCTCGGCGCGGGTCGTCTCCGGTTAGCGGCAGCGTCGTGGCGACGACCTGCGAGACCGGGGGTGCCCCGCTGTCGCCCGCGCCAACCACGGGTGCGGCCGCCGGCGGTGCGCCCGGGCCGAAGTAGGCCACGATCTCGCCGGCGAGGTGGGGCTTGGTCATGGGACTGGTGAAGATCAGCGACCCGAAGGCGCCAATCGTGGCGAACTCCTCGTTCGGCCCACCCGGATCGAGCACCACCTGATCGCCGACGGCGTACCAGTCACCGGCCATGTTCTGCCCGGCTTGGGACGAGATCTCGACGCGGATGTCCCCGGGTCGCGTGTCACCGAGCACTTGGGTCTGCGGAGCCACGGCGAGGTCCCAGTTCGTCGCGGCGGTCTCCGCCACCGGGTCGAGTCGCCAGCCGGTCGTCGGGGCCCAGGTCTCGAGATGACCGCTGAGGTTGATGCGGATGACCCGGGCGGACTTGGCGTTGCGGATTACCGGCGCGGGCACGTCGACTGCGTTGGTCTGGTGCAGGAAGTACCGCAGCAGCGCCGCCGGCCAAAGAGAGGGGGACACCGGAGAATCGAGCGCTTTCACGAACGCGTTGCTGACACCGATCGGATCGACTGCAGCGGGGGCCCCCTCCCACGCGATAAACGCCCGGTTGGAGACCGGATCGAAGCGGGTCTTGAACGGGTCGATCTTCACCGCGTACGCCTCTCCGTTGACTATCTGGATGAGCGGCGCGCCCTCGACGGTGGTCCCGGGGATCTGGGTCATGTACTTGGAGAAGATCTTGAGCTTCTTGTCGAGCCCCGCCAGCCACGTGTCGGTGAACGGGTGGTTGAACACGCTCATGACCGACTCGTAGGCGCCCTCGATGCTGGACTTCGGCAGGCCGAGACCGTTGAGGAGACCGATGAAGATACCGTCGTCATCACCGGTCACCTTCACCATCTTCTTGCTGATGGGTTGCTGCTGACGCACGACCACGTAGTCGGAATCGGCGGCGGCGCGACCGGCGCCCGACGCCTCGTCGAGGTACTCGAGCTTGAAGGGGATGGCCTGCTGCGGGCCGGTGATGCGGAGCCCGTTGTCGACGCCGCGGAACTGGTTGGGGATTAGCCCGACCTCGTCGTACGCGGCGAGCTTCCCGATGCCCTCCGTGTCCGGCACGATCTGGCCGGTTGTGTCGAGTTTCGGCACCGGCCGGCCGTCCTTGAGGAGCACCGTGCCGTCGGGATTGGTGAGAACCTCGCCTCGGGCCTTGAAGCGGGCCCACTCGAGGTTGCGATCGTTGAGGATCTGGTGCGCGACCAGCCGGTCGTCCTCCGCCACGAGGCCGTCGGCGAGCAGTTGGTCGATGCGGGCGTCCACCCGGGCGGCATCCCAGCCTTTCAAGTTGCGCAGTAGCACGTAGTTGAGGTCTTCGTCGCGGCCGCCGAAGACGAGCTTCTCGATTGAGGGCATCGACTTGGGCTTGATGGACTCGATCTTGCCCACGGCCAGGCCTGCGTCGCGGGCGGCAGCGACCTTGGCCTCGTTCGGGATGAGCACGATGACCTGGTTCGGGTTGGCCTTGGTCCACTGTCGTGTTGTTTCGATGGTGTCTTTGGCGAGGCCGGCGCCGTTGGTGCCGTCACCGACGCCGAGCTCGAGGTCGGTCAGGGGTCGGCGGGTGTCGTAGGCGAGTTCGAGCGCCGGGTAGCGGCTCTTGGAGAACCTGGCTGCCTTCAGCCGGATCGTCTCCTCCGCGGCGCTCGGCAGGTTGGCGGCCATCGCGTCGATGGTGCGACTGTCGGACCACACCGCCGTAGCGACCCGGGCGTACTTCCCGCTCGTCGACAGCATCGACACCAGCCCACCGAAGAGTGCCTCGGGAACCACGAGGTCGGTGGCCAGCCCGCCCACGGGTGCTCCGATCGGGGCCACCGCCTGGGAGAGCTCGTTGGGATCGCCTCGCCGCCAGGCGCCCTGGAGGTGCTTGACCCAGGAGTCGATCTGGGGCCCGAGGACGTCGGGTCCGGCGACCTGGACTTGTGGGGTACCGTCGATCGCGTAGGGGAAGGCGGCGTAGACCGCGTGGACGCGTTGGGCGACGATGTCCTCGAGCTCGGCCATGCTGGCCTGCGGCAACCAGGTGACGATCTCGCTCAGGTAAGCGAGCGAGGCCTGAACGCGATCGTTCTTCATGACCTTGGTCAAGGCTTGGTCCCGGAACTCCGGGCTCAACACGAAGCTGCCGGTGTCGAGCAGTAGGTTGCCGAGGTCCGCGGCGTGGATCTGTGCGTCCTCGAGCGCGCCGAGGCTCAGCCCGTAGCTGGTTGATGTCAGTCGGGATACCGTGCTGGCGTTGGTCTCTTCGGTCGTGTCGATCACGACGTTTACGTTGCCGAAGGACCCGCCTTCGACTTTGATCGACCCCGGGTGGCGGCTCGTGGACGACGGCGTCTCGGTCGTGAGCGATGACCACGTGTCGTCGGGTTCCTTGACGGCGGCCTTGGCGGGGAACCCGAACCCGATGTGGCCCTCAGTCCACTGGGGGGTCGATGCGGTGCCAGAGTCGTAGTCCGCGATCGACGGGCGGGCGGTGTTGAACCGCACCTGGAACGGCACGCTCTCGTTCGGAGCTAGAATTTGTGTGAGTGGCTCGGCGGAGATGTCGTCGGCCCATTCGCCGTCAGCGCGCGCGATGAAGCCGCCGCCGAGCAGGTTTCCGTCGCGGAGCACCTTCATCGGGTTCGTGATCGCGACGGTGCGATCGTTCGAGACGTTCTTGAACGTGCCTTTGACCACGATCGAGCCGCCGGCCACGACCAAGATCTGGCCCGGGCCGTCGATCTGCTCGACGAGCAGCGTGGTCAATCCGACGTGCAGCGGAGAGGCGCCGAACTCGGCGCCGTCGTCGCTCAGGACCAGACTTGACAGCTTCAAGATGCCGTCGCCGGTGACGGTGACCTTCCTGTGGAGGGTGACCTTCTGGCCAGTGACCATCGCGCCCTGCACGGTGTCAGCGTTCGGGTCCTCGGTGTGGGCCGGCATCGGATGGTAAGGATGGCTCGGGTCGGCCGGGTCCACGCGCAGTTGACCGATCGTCACGTTGCCGATCGGGGCGGGGGAGGTGTTCGTGACGGCGATCGTCACGTCTATCGTCTGGGGCTTCGGTGCGCCCGAAGGATCCGGGTCGAGCGAGAAGTTGTCCTTCGCCGGCGTGATCACCACCTTCAGGGCGTGGTTCGAGATCTTCACGTTGGCCGACGCTTCGGCGTGCACCACGACACCCGCCGCGTCGCTCGCCTTCACCAGCGAGCGGATCGCCTTTATGCCCACGTCGGGGCCGGCCTGCAACGCGAAGTGCATAGTCACCGAGGCACCGGGCGCGAAGGTGCCCGGCAGCGCCGGAGAGGGTCCGGAGTTGATGGCGAGGGCGTCGGCGGGCACGGTCACGATGCCGAGCGGTGACGCCGGGTCCCACGCGACCCCGGTGAGGTCACCGACACCATCTGCGCTCGCTGCGACCGTGACGTCCACCTTCACGACGTCGCCGGGCGTGACGTTGGTCGGGCCGTCCACGACCGCGTGCGCGACGCTCAAGGTCGGGGCTTTCACCAGGACGCTCTGTTGCGTGCTCGCCGTCGCCCCGTCGGTGTTGGTCACCGACAGCGTCGCCGTGTAGGTGCCGGGCGTCGTGAACATGTGGGTGAAGGCCGGGCCCTGCGCGGTGGTGCCGTCGGACACGGTCCAGCGCTGGTCGAGAGCTTCGCCGGCGGGGTCGGTGCTCGTGGACACGAACTGGTACACGCCGGGTTCACGGGACCCCGGGTTCACCGTGAAGCTCGCGATCGGAGGCTTCGGAAGCGGCGCGGCACCCCAACTGATACCGCACACACCGTTGGGGGCGGTGTAGACGACCTGCCCGCCGTCGAGCGTGATCGCGCCCGCGGTCTGGTACGCCCAGGTCACCTTGTTCTGCGGACTCCACGTGGAGAACGAGATCTGGTCGCTCCGTGGGCTGGGCTGGTTCGTGTGGTTTACCCCGACACCGCCCGTGGCACTGCCCGGGGTGACATAGATCTGGTTGCCACCCGCGTAAGTGCCGTGGCGGTAGGCGATGGAGGTGCCGTCCGGCGACCAGTTCGCCATGTCGTCGATGCCGAGGCTCGGGGTCGTGATTGGACCACCCGTGATCTGGTGCATGCCGGTGCCGTCGACGTTGACACCGAAAAGGAGGAGGGACTGCGCCGGGTCCAGCGGGTAGCCGTTGGCGGCGAAGCGGTAGGCGATGATGTCCCGGGTGAACACCACCTGGGTCCCGGTCGGGTTCCATGACGGGTCGATATCGTTGAGGTCATACGCCGAGTAGGTGCCGCCGGTGGGGATCGAGCCCGACTCGTACGGAGTGCCCGAGCTGGTCGTGGTCAGCGCCGTGGTGCCGGTCCCGTTCAGCGAGACGATCTCGATGCCGTTTCCGCCAGCGACGAGCTTCGTGCCGTCCGGCGACCACTGCGGCCGGTCGCCGTCGCCGACGTAGCTCAACCCGGTGCCGTCGACGTTCATGACGTACATAGCGGCACCGGCCCCACCGCCGGTGTCGAACGCGATCCGCTTGCCGTCAGCGGAGAACGAGGGGTGCGTTCCACCCGTCAGCGTCCGAACCTCCCCAGTCACGGTGTTGTAGGTCTTGATGTTGGTGGTGCGCGTGCACCACCCGGCATCGGTCGGCTCGGCGAAGGCGATCAGGCCGGTCAGCCCCGCCGCCGACACGCCGCGAATCGGTGGGGTGGGCGCGGCGGACGCAGGGCTGGCCGGCGCACCGGCGAGCGTGCTCGCCAGCACGGCGAGAAGGGCGACGAGCCAGAACGAGCGACGGGCGGGCCCGCCCTGCCGACGGTGCGCACCATTCATCGTCGGTCTCCCGGTCGTGGTCCGTTCATACTGCCGCTCATGTCGATGCTCCTCCTGATGACGCCAAGCAAGGTCATACCAGCCATGCGTTAGCGCTGCGCTAGCCACAATGCCGTTCAGTCAAATGCGTTGAATTGTGGCGACGAGTGGTCCGGTGCGCTGAGGCCAATCGGCGTGGCGGGCTCGTTTGACGTGCCACTTGGGCATCTTGCGTTTGATGTGCCGAGGGCTTGTCCGGGGGCGCCGCACCGGGTTCAAGCGACGGGACAGCAGCACCAGGGCGCGGGTCCAGCGGTGGTCAGTGCCCCGGAGGGGGAAAGGCGGCGCGCTTGGGGGAGCGAGCGGCGGGTGATACGAAGCGCGCGACGAAGCTGACCCGGCCGGGGTCGACGTCGGCGTGGTGGGTGGCTTCGAACATCAGGGTGCGGATGGCGTAGTGGCAGCACAGGTGTCCCCAGATCTCTTGGAGCACCAGGGCCGGCGATTTGGAGCGCAGGACCACCTTCGATCGGCGTTGGTGGGTTTTGAGTTCGTCGAACACCGACTCGATCCCCCAGCGTTGCGCGTAGGCGGCGGCGAGTTCGGTGGCGGTGACCTCGTCGGGATCGACCAGAGTGGTGAACAACCGGAACGGGCCCATTGGGGGTGCCTCGGCCGTCGTCGACGTGGTAGTCAACGACCCGCACGACAACATGTTCGGTGTTCAGCCTGGTGTTGTTGGCCCGCTGCTCGCCGAGCCATGACCCGTCGGGGAACGTCTTGATCAGGCGGGGTCGGACAGTTCCAGTGATCACTGGAACTGGCCGTCTCGAGTTGTTCTTGTCCCACCACACCAAGTCTGCGCCGGTCCCCGATGCCTGTTGCCACAAAGCGAGCCCGGTGAACCCGCGGTCCGCTAGGAGCACCATCCCGGGTTCGAGCCAATCGACCAACACCTTCGACAGGGCCAGTTCCGATGTCGTATACGGGCCGATCTCGGCATCGAAGATGGCGTGGGTCGTGAACTCGGCCAACGCAACCACCCTGGCCTCGGGGAACGCGGAACGCTCACCCTTGTTCACCCCGGGCCGACCAAAGAACCCATCGTTGCCGACTGTGTCAGCCACATCCAGCGTCGTGCCATTGATAGCCACCAACCGGCGGCCCGCCAACCAGCAGCCCGACGTCGCCGGTGTAGCCAACGGCTGGGCGACCCGGTCGACCAGCGCCCTGACCGCTCCGCGCCGAGACGATCGCGGGCCTGGAAGATCGCCGACTTCGACGGAAACTTCACCGGCTCCGCATCCCCGACAGCCACACCAACCCATCGGTCAACAGGCCGAGCACGTCCTCATATGAACCCTCCGAATGCAACGCCATTCCGATCGCGAAATGGGCTATCACCCGAGCCGGCAACAAGCGATGCCGCTGCTCGGTGCGACCGACCTCCGCGACCACCTCATCAACCAGCCCCGGCGGAAACACCCGAGTCAACAGTCCGACCGACACCAGATCGGACAAGCGACGATCAGAAACAGGCTTCTTCCACCCAGCACGAGCCCTACCCCCAGACCACACCCCTGTAGTCCCAACTGAACGGCACTAGCGCTAGCCGACCCGAGCGGTCGTTCCCCGCGCCGGGGCGGCCCAACCCGTCACTGGGCCGAAACGACCGGGCCGAACCGACCGCTCCCAGGGGTCTACGGTGATCGGGTGTCCGATGGTCGGCGAGGCGAATCCCAGAGCGGGATGCTCGTGCGACGAGAACGGCTCCTGGCGATCCTGCGGGGTGCTCGGGACCGGCCGTTGACCGTGATCGACGCGCCCGCCGGTTTCGGTAAGACGACCCTGCTGCACGACGCGCTCGACGAAGACCGGCGCGACGGCCGGTCGGTGACTTGGCGCCGTGGCACCGCCGAGGTCACCCTCGCCGACATCGTGTCGGACGCGTCGATGGCGGGCCCGGTCACCGTTGCGATCGACGACGCGCAGAACCTGCCGCGCGTGGTCCTCGAGGAACTCGCCGACCGGCTGGGTGAGCTTCCCCCCGGCGTCCGGGTGGTGCTCGCCGGCCGCGCACTCACGTGGCCGGGCCTGAATCGACAGGCGGTGCACGGCGCCGCCACATACATTGATGCTGACGACCTGGCCTTCACCGACGCCGAACTCGATGCCGTGCAGGCAAACGGGTGGGCCACGGGCGGGAGCCTCGAGATATCCGGTATGGCGCGTTGGCCCGCAGTGGCGCAGCTGGTGGCGCACGGCGACAACGATCGGGTTGTTGCGTACCTGCGCGACGAGGTCGTGCCAGAGCTCGATGATGGGTTGGTCCGGCTGATCGCGGCGGTCGGCACCGTCGGCGATGCGTCACGCGACGCGGTGGTGACCATCGTCGAGGTGCTCGACCTGCCTCCCGCGGCGGCATCCGCGCTCGACCGGTTCCCCCTCGTACGCCGAGCCGGGACGGCCGTCGTTGTCGACCGGGTGTGGGCCGGAGCGACGATGGGTGCCCTCAGCGCCGCAGAGGGCCGCGCCGTTTGCCGGGCAATCGCGCAACTCGACCGCCGACGAGGGCTGCTGACCCGTGCCGCGGAGCTCTCGATCCGCGCCCGCGACGCCGACGGGCTCGCCGACATAGCGAGCGACGCACTGGGTGTGCAGCCACCGCTGGTGCCGATGCGGGACCTGGAGGTCTGGCTCGCCAGCGGGCTGCTCGACGGCCCGATCCGCGACTGGATCGCCGGCACGGTCGACGGGTTGCACGCGCCGACATCGGCGAGCGCCACCGAGATCCTGGCGGCGAGCCGGTCAGGGTTCGAACGCATCGGTGACACCCAGAACGAGGTTGGTGCGATGTTGGCCCTCGGCCAGCACGCCCGGCGTTGCCATGACCTGGGCACGGTCCTGTCCCTGCTCCCGCGAGCCGAGGCCTTGGCGGCGTCGGGCGACGAACGCGCAACGGTCCTGGCCTGTCTGGGGCGGGCCCTCGCCGCGCAGATGGCCGGCGACCCGGGCCGGGCTCTCGTCGAGCTCGACCGGACCTCGCCCCGCTCGATGGTGGGAGACTGGGCCGCTCAGATCGACATGGTGCGGGCCACGAACCTGTTGCTCCTCGGCCGGTCCGATGCGGCGATCATCCACTTCGAGCGGGCGTCGGGTTTGGGGTCGGCGTGGTCGCGGGGGAGTGCACTCGACCTGTTGAGCCATGCGCGCTGGTTGGCGGGGGACCGGGTGGGTGCGCACCGCGATGCGGATGCCGCCGTCCGGTTGGTGTCGCCACGGCACCTGCCCGGTCTCGCCGCCGGCATCCGGGCGGCACGGGCCTGTCTGATCGCGCTGGACGGTGGAGCGCCGGCGGACGAGGCGCCGGTACTCGGTCCTGGCTCACCCCTCGCAGGCGGCGAGGCCTCGCTTCTTTGGCGGGTGGTGTCGGTGGTCGAGGCGCTGGGCGTCGGGGACGAAGACCTGGCGCGTGACCTGCTCACAACCGTCGAGGAGCCGCCGGCGCGAGCGATGCGCTCGTCGTCAATCCTAGCGACGCTCGATGTCGGGCTCGGCACCGACCGGGCCGGACACTGGCATGACGTGGCTTCGATCCACCATGCGCTCGAGGCCCCGGTCACCGCGGGGGTAGCGGCCGCCGCGTTCCTCGCTGGCGGGCCCGAGCCCGCATCGGTGCACGATCCCTATCTGCCTATGCCCTGGCGGGGCGCGCGCCGCGCCACCGTGTGGTTGCGCCTGTGTGGGCGCGGCGAGGTGTGGCGAGGCAGTGCACTCGTCGAACATCCCCGCTGGGCTCGCGACCGGGTCCGCGAGCTGTGCCTGCACCTGGCCCTGGTTCCCGACGCGAGTCGAAGCGACCGCGCTTCGGCGCTGTGGCCCGACCTGTCTCCGGATCGCGCCGTAGCGAACCTGCGCGTCACGCTCTCACAACTGCTTGACGTGCTCGACCCCGACCGGGTCCGAGGCGGCGGTAGCTCGATGGTGCAGGAGCGCAACAACAGCCTGACCATCATCACGGGGATGGATTTGCTCATCGATGTCCGCGAGGTGCGCGACCTCGCGAAGCGCGTGGTCCAGGCGCTTGACGCCGGCGAGGACGCGCTCGCGGTGACCGCTGCCCGCCGGGTCGTCGACCTCGTGGACCACGGGACGACCCTTGGGGGCGGGGACGCAGGCGAGTGGGTCGAGCGACACCAACGAGCGTTCGACGAGCTGGTGGTCCGGGCCCTCAGGCAGGTTGGACCGGTCGCGCTGGCGCTCGGCGAGCACGAGCTGGCCGAGCACATCGGCTCACTGGCGCTCGAGATCGACCCGTGGGCCGAGACCAGCGCACGGCTGGTCGTGCAGGCCCGTCTGGCGGGTCACGATCTTGATGGCGCGCGGCGGGCACTAGCGGTCCTCGTGACTCGGCTCGCCGAGATCGAGGTGCCCCCCCAACCCGAGACCCGGGATCTTTTCGCGCAGATCGGCCGGCCCATCCCCCACCTTATGTAGGGCTCTCCTGACGACAGTGTGAGTCAGGCTGCGGTGTGAGCGGCTGGGTGTTCGTGGGGGAGTTTGAGGTCGATGGGGCCGTCACCGTTGCCATTCCTAGCGACCGGCGCCCAGCGGTGGCCCGAGCGGCCAGCAGATCCAACGGCTCCCAGACGTTGGCTGGTACGGCTTCAGGCCTCGATCCACCGATCTGATTGGGGGGTGGGTTTGGCCGCGTCCGCGGAAAGTGCCTCCTGAGCTGGGAAGATGGCGGTTCTTGAAGTCGTCGTAGTCCTAGTTCGGGGAGGCACTTTCTGTGAGGTCAGTATCGCGCGGAATCGACCGGATCGACGTGACTTTCGACGACCCGAATCTGGTGGCGAACGCCGGGCTGATCTTGGTGGCGACGCTCAGCGCTCGGCTCGGTTTGGAGGCGTTGATCAACCAGACCGTGCATCTGTCGGGCCGGGTTGGTGGGGCGCTACCGGGCCGCAAGATCTTGACGTTGATCCACACGATGGTGGCGGGCGGTTCCCACATCGATCACGAAACCGGCATTTCGAGGTTCAGAGCGGAGCCGAAGTCGGTAGCCCGCGGCGCCGTCCGCCGCGCCGCACGGGCGCGCTGTGGCGGCTTGTGAAGATCATTTGGTGGAGCCTGCGCCGGTAGAGAAGAACGCGACAACGACATCCATTTCAGTGCCGTTTCCCGTTGCTTGCGCTGCTTCTTCAATACGCCACCTTGAACGTCGGGCTGTCTTCGGGCGGGGTCTTGCGATGGTCGTAGATGCGGGTGGTCGCGATGTTGGCGTGGCCCAGCCACTCTTGCACCTTGGCGATGTCGGCCTGGTGGTCGAGCGCGTCGGTCGCCACCGTGGAGCGCAGCGCATGCGCACCGATCTCGAACCCGAGCGCGCCCGAGTAGCCCCGCACGGTCTTGAAGATCGCATCCGGCGTGAAGGCCTTGGCCGACCCGTCAGCGTGGTTGTAGTGGAGCGGGCGGGAGAGGGCGCCGCCATCCACGGCACCGTGCCCTGCGACCTCCAGATAGTCGAGCACCAATCCGCTGGC